>CADAXN010000036.1 GCA_902791895.1 uncultured Ureaplasma sp. | reverse complement strand
AACATTATAGTTTGTTTTTTGGAGCTTTCAAATCAGTTCAACTCACTGCTCTAAATTATGATCCTGTTTTACTGAAATCTCATAACAAATCCGGCTGTTCTTGTAACCGTAAACCAATGTAAAACAGTCTGAATACAAGTTTCCATGTTGTCTAAAATAACCAAACAACAGATTAGTTATTGTTGATATTTGCTGCAAACAATTTTAAATTAAGTATTGGCGTTGAAATTATTTACATTGATGTAGAAAAACTGCAGAATCTTTACAGAGTAACGATTCGCATTTTCTTTCAAGTTTGTACCCGATTGTTCAGCACGTTCGCCAGCAATCGCCTGAAACAAGAATTGATTTTGGCAAACTGTTAGAAGACTTGCTGAATTGGGAAAATCCTGAACATGAAGTTCAGAAAAGATGGACAAAAAACAATAGCGAACGCAGGAGCTTAAAAAATAAATATGAACAAGGCAATTAAAGAAGATTTTGATTATCGCAAGGAATTGAAAAGTTGGTTTGAGTTGTCGATTGAAAAAATATGGGAACTAATTGATCGTGACTCAGGTAACCAAAACTTTTGGAGTATTTACAGCAAAGAAAACATACTAGATCCGTATAATGATTTTGATAACGAAACAAAAGAAAAGGCAAAGAAAAGTAATTCTAAATGGTTCTGTTTAAATTCGGGATTTTCCGAAATTGGATCAGATTATGACTTACAATGCTATTATGACGATTATAGATCAAGCAATAAATATTGATGGCGCGTATGAAGATATAACGATTTATCAAGACTGGGATTAAGTTTGGGAGAACATCATTTATGACTCGTTCCCTGATGAATGGTTAAAGGACTTTGCACAATGATATACGTTCTTATTCTGATTTATTTACTGTTTAAGCCGTGGAAAAGAAGCACCACCTTGTTTGTGTTTATTTTCATTGGCTTGTGTATTGGAATGTTTGTGTTGCAGTTTGTGTTAAATACGAGGTTTTAGCTGATCTATCATTTTTTAAGAACCCCGAAAATAATATTAGGAATAATCTATTGCCAATGCTAATATCGGGGAAATTAAATATAGAAAATTGTAATATATAATAAACGTGTAATGTCGCATAAACATCATTCAATGTAAATTTTTATAACACCTATATTAGGGATTTAATATGAGCATTCAAACTGAATTAGAATTAGCAACAAAAAAAATGATAAAAGAAATAGATGGTTTTGTGTATGAGAAAAAAGAAATTAAATTAGCAAAACTTACTGAAAATAATGTAGCTATTGTTGAAGCAATGATTAGAAATGATTCGGCTTACATAAAATCAAGTGATACGAAAGCAGAACCTCGTTATAAGAAAAATGGAGACATTATATATGGAGGTTCTACAGCTTATTGGATGTCAAAATTAAAAAAATATTTATTATCCAATAATCAAGATCAAAACGACTACAAAGAAATTATAAAAAATGCAGTTAATGCTGTTGATAGGGAAAATAGTACTCATATTAATTCGGACAAATATGGAAGAAGTGAAATCACAGAAAGGATATTAAAAATTGATAAAAATGAATTAGTACAAAGCCTTAAAGAACCATCATACAAAAACATGCTATTATTTAATGAAATTGCAAGAAAAACATCAGCACCAACAAAAGCAAGAGTAAATATTTCTTTTGGAAGTAAGTTTTGTCATTATGCTTGCTATTATTTATTTGAAGGAGAAAATGCTCAGGATAACTATTCTATTTATGACAATATTGTAAGAACAGTATTACCTTGGTACTTAACATATTATAAAATTCCCCTGAAAAATTTTAATTTAGAAAAATATGAAGAATATAGAATGGCGATTGATGAAATTAGATATAAATCATCAAATAATCCAATTTCAAGAAATGGATTTGATCACTTACTTTGGTATTTTCATAAGGGAAGATTATAAATCAAGTTTGATAATATAAATTCTTGTTTGTTGTTTTAAAGATGAAAAAATGTGGAACTAACTAATGTTAATCGTTAAGAGGTTATTGCTTGATCCTTTTCAGGCTTAAATGTATCCAAAAAACGTCTTGTTAAATCTGTAGCCATTTTTCATAACCGGGGATA
>CADAXN010000035.1 GCA_902791895.1 uncultured Ureaplasma sp. | reverse complement strand
TTCTATTTCTGCTGGTCAATACCTAAATGGTTTAGGTATTTTGGAAATATTCAATTTTTCTTTGTTATAACTGTTGTCCATTTCTTTTAGTCCTTTTAGAATTCTATTTAGATATTCTTTTTCTTGTATAGTCATAATTTCTCCTATTCGATAACGTTGCTGATGATTTGGTCGGCAATGCTGCTGACACTTAAGCCAGAGGATTTAGATTTTGATTTTAGGAATTTTATAGTTGAAGTTTTTAATGACAAACTGATACGAATTGCTTTGTCTTTCTTTATTAAAGAAAGGGTGGTAGGAACTTTGTTGTGAATATTATTAGGAACATTTGTAGGAAGTTTATTCACAACTTTATTCGTAAGTTTGTTATTACTTTTGTTAGGAAGATTTGTAGGAAAAATCTTATTAACTTTAAAACTTATATATTGCAAGATGTCACTTGCTTTTCTTCAGCGAGCTTTGTTACTTTTGTCAATTACTCAGTAGCAATCTTGATGTTTCTTTTTCGTAGATGTTTTTGTCAAGTCAACTTTACAATTCATTAAGTCTTCAAAAATTTTAATTTGTTCTTTGGTTAAACTTTGTTTAATTTCTGTCATATTTATTTACCTTTCATAATTTGTTGTGAAGAAAGTTCATAACATAGTTCACAACTTTGTTAGGAATAAAAGTATGAAGTTTGTTAATAATAATGTTAATAACTTTCTTCCTAACATTCTTCACACCATTAATTATATTGTTTTTCTCATTAAATATTATGATTTAATTAAAATTAATGAGAAAAATATATAATATTCACAAAGTGAATATAAATATGACATGAAGAAAATGACTAAAAATTAATGGATTATTACTTCCAATAGCGATGTTGGCAAGCCCATTTTTAGTGTGTGCAGCAAATAGCAAAGTTGAATATTTAAACCAAGTAATTGAACCAAAAGAAGAAATTGATGATGTATGACAAAGATTTCTAAATGATGTCGATACAAAACATCAAGCATTATTAGACAGTTTTATTAATAACTACCAATTAGCACCAAAAAGCTCACAAATTCAACCATGAGCTGGTGGTTTTGTTGGGGATAATTTATCGGGTGCTAAAAACACAGCAAGATGAGAAGGCAGAGATAATTGACGAAGCAGATACGGTTTAAGTTCACAAAACTTTTATACCAAAGACATTTATGGCAATTACTTTACAAGTAATAAGCCAAGAATAGTAACTAATCAAAATGTTAATCTATCCGCTTCCACATTTATTTCATCAATAAATAATGTTGGAGATTTTTGAGAAAGTGGAACAGATGATAATGGTTGAGATGTTGATCATCACAATAAAGCAGCGAGTGCTTGAGCGCAAGATGGACATTTACCAGCTTTCCAAAAAGTTGGATTAGATAACTTATTCGAAGTTAATAAGAAAAAGATAAATGTTAATTTCGATGAAGTTAACTTGAAATTCCAAACTATGGCAGATTTGTTTATGAATAGACATATTCATAAATGAGATTTTCGTCAAAAATCTGAAGAAGAATTTCAAGCAAATCACAACTGTCTATACCGCTATGCTGGTTATGATGGAGTTAAACAATACATAGGAAATAATTTTTTGTGTAAAGCTACACAATATTTCCAAGCTTATGGGCAAACAGTTTGGTTTTATCAATTAGCTAACAATTATTTAAATATTGATTTTATGCAATATGGTTTAAATAATGTTTTTAGTATTGATGATTTTGGTTTTGATAATGATATTGGTTATTATTTCACATTAGGAATTAATAAACAATATTTAAAAGCTGCAGAAGGAGAAAGAAATAATCCACAAACACAAACACAATGAGATAGTGAACTTGTTAACGGCAATCGTGTTTTGTGGATTAACCCGAATTATGTAAGTAGTCAACCAGCTTGACAACAACAAAGAGATACATTTTTCAGCGAAGTGCAAACACTAATTAATCAAAGATTAATTACTTATGATAATTACTCAACAGTAAGAAGCTTTATTAATAACTATTGTTTGATTAATCATGCAGTACCAGCAAATGAATGATTAACAAACCAATTTAAAACTAATACAGACATTACTAATAATGGTTGAGTTGAATTATCAGAAAAATTTAATCTTACTGGTTATAGTCAAGCTTGGGATAAACTCCTATTACTTTTACCAGAATTGAACTATTCAATTAAATTGGATAGGAATGCCGTACCAGAGGATGTAAGTCACGGAACTTGAACGGGTTGGACTAAAACTAAAAGTAGTTTTAGTTGAGATGAATTGAAGCAAGGAGTTAAACAAACAATTGGCCCAGATGCCAATTCAATTGCTTTTAAAGCTAATTGTGATATTTTAAGTGAAGAAAATAAAAACCAAAACTTTAATATCGACACTTGACGAAGTGATAGAAATATTAATAAAGATGGTGAAATTGAAACCATTGATGCAAATTTAGTTAAAGAAAATCAAGATGTTGATTTTATTTATGACAATACAGTAGCAATTATCAAAGATCCATTAGAAGAATTTAGCGATAAAGATACATATTGGAAATTTGATAAAAACTTAAAGAAAATTTGCATGGTAGAAAATGAACCAAATAAAGATTTACATATCACTATTGTTGATAAGCAAAATTTATTGCCAACAGAAGTATGAGATGCTTTAAGTGGTTCAATTAGTGAAAAACTTAAAAAAATTATTGCCGATGAGAACAATCAACCAGCAAGTGTTTACGCTTATAAAGACATTAATCAAAACTTAAATTATGATTTACCAGACAATTACTTTAAAGTAATTTGTCATAACGATGCTGGTAAGATTGAAGTAAGATTAATTAATCCTAATACTAATGAAATAGTTTATTCAACTAATTTAACTGGGTTTAAACAAAATGAAA
>CADAXN010000034.1 GCA_902791895.1 uncultured Ureaplasma sp. | reverse complement strand
CATATTATATGTAATTTGAGTAATGTTGCAAATTAAAAATATTACTAAAAATAAAAACTCACAGTCGATTAATCTGTGAGTCGATACTAAAACTTTTAATTTTCAGTTCCCGTATTAGTAAATAAATTTATTTTTTGGAAATAAAACCACGAAAGAAGTTAAAATTCTAACAAAACAAATGAAATACTAATTTAACTACGAACTTAGCGACGCAATATGGAGCGGGTAATCGGAATCGAACCGACATTAATAGCTTGGAAGGCTATAGTTCTACCACTGAACTATACCCGCGGAAATGGTGCTGAAGGAGGGACTTGAACCCTCACGGTATTTCTACCACAGGATTTTAAGTCCTGTGCGTCTACCATTCCGCCACTTCAGCATGGTGTCCCACCGGAGACTCGAACTCCGGACCCCTTCATTAAAAGTGAAATGCTCTACCACTGAGCTAGTGGGACATAATGGCTGGGTAGGGTGGATTCGAACCACCGCATGTCAGAATCAAAATCTGATGCCTTACCGCTTGGCTACAACCCAAGATGGTGGACAGAAGTGGATTCGAACCACTGAAACCGTGGGTGGCTGATTTACAGTCAGCTGCGTTTGGCCGCTTCGCTATCTGTCCAAATAATACTTCATAAATGGTTTAACCCTACAAAGCATTAGTATTATATAAAAACAAAATTAGAATGTGTAAAAAATTAATTTTTAATCTTTAAGATTTTAACTCTGTAAGGGTTATCAATGTTTCTAACTTCCACTACAGCTTTAACGCCTCTTCCTAACAAAGCTTGTGCTAATGGAGACATGTTTGAAATCTTATTGTTGTCTGGGTCAGCTTCAACTTCACCAACAATCTCATACTCATATTCTTCGTTGTCTGATAAATCCAAAATTTTAACTTTAGAACCTACTTTAACTTTTTCATTGCTAGTTGTATCATTAGTTTCGTTAATAAGTTCGTAATTAGTTAAAATGTTTTTAATTTCTTGAATTCGTTTTTCAATTTCACCTTGTTGATTTTTAGCAGCATCATAATCAGCGTTTTCACTAAGGTCACCTTGTTCACGAGCTTCTTGAATTGCTTTAATGATTTCAGGACGCTTAACATCGATTAATTCTCTAAGTTCAGCGTTTAATTTTTCTAATCCTTCTTTCATTTTTATTTTCGTTTGCCATATATGTAAATTATATATTTAACTTTGAAAATACAATCATTAGTGTCTTGAATTTGTTAAACAAATTTAGATAAATTGTTAAGACAAACAAAACTGTATAATATTTCCAACTTAAATATGAAGCAGATAATAAACTATAATGCAATCAAATCAAAACTAGAGAAAAATGGTCTTGAAATTGATAATATTAGGTTACTTAAGGATTGTTTAAAAAACATTAATTACAACCTAATAATTGGAGCCTTTAGTTCTTTCTTTTACATAAATCCCGAAAAAAAGAAATATGATCCTGTTGCTTCTATATCACAAATTATTGAGTTGTATCATTTTGACTGTGAACTAGCTTACAAACTCCTTTACTATGTGCTTAAGATAGAAAAGAAATTAAACACATTAATCGCTTATGAAATTATTAACCAATACAAACTTAAAGATCATTGTTTATTAGGAATAAACAAAAACATTCTATGTAATAAAATTTTTCCAAATATAAAGTTAATCAACCCACCAATTTCATATGACAACTTTATCCATTTGTTAACAAAATATTGTTCAACAAACACCTCAACAAAAAGTTACAAAAACAAAAAGTCAACTAATGTGATTAATATGTGAAAAGAATTACCATTAGATTTAATGTGCTTATCATGGAGCTTTTCAACTACTTTCAATGTGCTTATTGCTTTAGATGATGAAGTAATCAATAAAATTGTTCGTAACTTTGATGTTGACATCACTACAAATTCTGGTTTTATTGATTTCATTAAAAACATCTTGAACATTCGTAATTTAATTTCACATAACTATGTGATATTTAATTCAGAGGTTAAATATCAATCATCTGGATTAAATTATTTGTATGAAACTATTTTCAATAAGCACATTGAAGAGATGGACTTAACAAAATTAATCAAAATGATTGAATACTTTACTGATGATGATAGTCTTGGTAAATGAATTAAAATGAAATTGAGCAAACTAAATATTAAGAAAAAATTCAAACAGAAAATAACACTTAAATAATTAAACTACTTGCTTTTTAATACATTTGTTAACTAAAAATATTTTTCAACATAATATAATATATTGTGTGCTTGCTATCAAAGCCATACTTTTCCAATTTAACACAAGGAAAGGATAAATATGAAAAAAATAGAACAAAAATTTAACAAAAAACGATATTTAGAATTAAAGAAACTTTTAAATGATTCTTATTCACCTTATTCTAACTTTGCAACTGCTGCAATTGTTTCTACTGATAAGGGTGAATTCCCAGGTGTAAATATTGAAAATTCAAGTTTTGGCGCTACAATTTGTGCTGAAAGAGTTGCAGTATTTAATGCCATTCTTAACAGAGCAAAGAAATTTTACAAATTAGACTTGATATCTAATTCTGTGGATAAAAAAGTTTTTCCATGTGGTCAATGTTTACAAGTTATGAGTGAATTTTTTGACCTAGAAACACCAATTAATGTTTATACATTTGATGGAAAATTCATTCCTTACACACTTAAGGAATTTTTACCATTCATTTTCAAGAAACGAATAATTGATGATGTCAATTCAAAGAAAGCAAAATAAATATGAGTATCAAAGATATTAAGAACAAGATTTACACAGATTGAAAAAATCTAAAGAACATCTCCAAAGAATTAAAAAATGATTTAGATAAAATTTCTTTAGAAGAAATTAAAGCTTTTTTCAAAGATGAGAAGATGCATTTCGGCACTGCTGGAATTAGAGGTGTTATGGGAGCTGGAACTCATAAAATGAACATTTACACATACCAACAAATGGCAGAGGGATATGCAAGATACATCAATAAACACTTCCCTAAAAATCCGAGTGTTGTTATTGGTCACGATAACCGTATTAATTCTGATTTGTTTAGTTTAGTTTGCGCAAATGTACTTACTACATTTGGAATTAAAGTTTACTTATTTAAAAACAACCATTTAACACCTACCCCTATCATTTCATTTGCAATTAGATTTCTAAATGCTAGCGGTGGAATTATTGTTACTGCAAGTCACAATCCGAAAGAATATAATGGGTTTAAAGCGTATAACCCAGATGGTGGACAAGTTTTACCTGATGTTGCTGCTGAGATTGAAAAATACATGCCAAAAAACGATTCATTAGTTCACAATGTATATGTTGGTAGTGCTAAATTACTTCGTGAAATTGATGAAAAAGTAATTGATGTATATTATCAAGAAGCTAAAAAAGCTTTAGTAAATCGTGATATTATTAACTTAAAAAAACCAGAACCAATTATTTTAACAACTCATCATGGTACTGCTAGTAATTACTTGCCTAAATTTTTAAAAGAATTAAACTTTAATGTTATTCCTGTAAAAGAACAATGTTTTGTTAATTCTGAATTTGTAAACTCACCAAGTTCAAATCCTGAATATTTTGATTCATTTAATTTAAGTATTAAATTAGCAGAAAAAGAAAAATCATCATTCTTAATTGGTGTTGATCCAGATGCTGACCGTATGGCTGTTATGATTAAACATAACAAAAAATGAAGGTTAATCACTGGAAATGAAATGGGAATTATTTTCACTCACTATATACTAAATAATCGTAGTTTTGATCGTAAACCTTTCATTGTTAGTAGCTATGTTTCAACAAACTATATTGATATGATTGCTAAGAAATTTAATGCCCATGTTCACCGTACAGGTACTGGTTTTAAATGGATGGGTAATTATGTAAGCATACATGATGGCAATGAAAACTTTGTTGTCGCATTTGAAGAAGCAATCGGAGCTTTAAATACAAACATCAACCGTGATAAAGACTCATTTACTGCTAGTGCATTAGCACTTGAAATCAATTATTTCTGTAAAGCTAATGATATGGATATCATTGACTATTTAGAGAAAATCATATTCAATGAATATGGTACTTGATTTGGTAGAACAGATTCTTTCGTAATCAAAGGTCTAAATTGAAAATCAATCGTTGAAAACAAAATGAAATTTTTTGAAAAATACAACAAAAAAGAAATCTGCGGATACAAAATTAAGAAAATTTCATTTAATAAGATCGGTGATTGTTTAGAATGACAATTAGCAGATAATTGTTGAATCAAATTTCGTAAGAGCGGAACTGAACCAAAGATGAAAGTTTACTACGAGTTGTACAACAAACCTCTTTCTAAACTAGCTAATGACTATACTACATTACATAAATTTTTTGCTAGCATCGTTGAAGTTTAGTTTCTAAAATAACTAAGTCAAGTATGTTTAACTACATAAATTGTTTCGATATAGAATAATTATTGTATTTATATATCTTAATATCATTTTTTCAATAGGAGAAATAAATGAAGAAATTAATCAATAAA
>CADAXN010000033.1 GCA_902791895.1 uncultured Ureaplasma sp. | reverse complement strand
ACCACCATATTAAGCGACTCTTGGAGTCGTTTTTTATTTTAAAAAATTTACATCTTTTAGGTTTTGCCTAGCTGATGTAAATTTTTCGTTTTTAGAAAAGTAAATTATATTTTGTGGAATCTTTTATTAAAATAAGCGATTGCAGATTTTTGGCTACCGAAGATATTATTCAAAGCATCTTCAGCAACATCTTTATAATTTTCTTTAGCTTCATTTAAATCATCAACATAATATGTTTGAATTCCATAATGAACAGCGTAGAATTTTAACAATTCCGGTTCACTAGTAACTAAGATAACTGTTGCTGCTGGTCTAATGTTAGAAATTGCTTTCACAAGCAATTTATCATCAGAAAATAAGATTAGAGCATTGTATTTAAATTGTGGGTTGATTTGTTCACCACTAGGAAGGAGATTACGTGCAATTCTCGTTGCTGTTCGTTTTGCATATTTTGGGAATTTAGTTTTTGGGAAATAAACATCAATAGCTCGTTCATAGTCAAATAAAATTTCTGATTTAACATCAATGTTTGACATTATTTCAACAGCATTAACTGGGAATTCACCATTAGCAGTTTCACCAGACAACATTGTTGCATCAGCACCACGTTCTACAGCAAAAAATACATCAGTAACTTCTGCTCTAGTTGGTTGAATGTTGTGTTCTAGAGAATCTAACATTTGGGTAGCAACAATACTTGTTTTTCCTGTGAAACGACACTTACGAATAATTTGCTTTTGTCAATAAGGTACTTCATAATAAGGGATTTCTAATCCCAAATCACCTCTAGCTACCATGATACCGTCACTTGCAGCAATAATTTCATCTAATTTGTTGATAGCATTTTTAGTTTCAATCTTACTGATAAGTTGAATGTTTGGAAAATTATTTTGAGCTAAAATTTCACGAACTTCTCTTACATTATCAGCACTATTAACGAATGATAAAGCAATAAAGTCTAACTTATTATCACATGCAAATTTAATGTCTTCTTTATCTTTATCAGATAAAAATGGCATTGTGTAATTTGCATCAGGCAAGTTAATTCGCTTCTTTTCTGAAATTTCATGGGAATTTTCAGAAATGGTATGAATAATATTTGCTTCTTTATCAATATTAGTTACAACTAATTTTAATTTACCATCGTCAACCAATATTGAAGAACCAACTTTAACATCATTAATCATGTTGTATCAATCACTTGTTGCTTTAACACTGAAATGATTATAATCACCAATAACATCATTAACAGTGTAAATATCAACTTGAGTGTTGATTCTTACTTCCGCTTTCTTTTGGTTAAATTTACCTAAACGAATTTCAGGACCTTTAGTGTCTAACATGATGGCGATGTTCTTTTTTAATTTTGCAGCAACATCACGAATTATTTTAATCCTAACTAATTGTTCTTCATGTGTACCATGACTAAAATTAAGTCGGGCACAATTCATTCCTGATTCAATTAATTTTTGAACACGGTCATATACTTCAGCAACTACTTCTTTTTTAGATGGATTTTCTAAATCTTTAAGTGATAAAATATCACTAGTAATTGCTGGACCGAATGTACTAACAATTTTTGTACGTTTAAAAAACTTTTTACTTAAATTTTGCATACGTTTATTAAATTAGAATTTACAGTACTTGATAAATTCTTTTAATAATTTAACATTGACTGATTTTTTAGGTAAAGCTACAGCTCGATTAATTTGGGTATGAGTTACTCTTGATCCAATGTAATCAATTGTGTAGCTTTCATTAGGGTCGCTAATAGCTAAATCTAGACCATAAGAAGCCATTCAACTAGCTAAATTACGATCACCAGCAGTTGGAATTCCGCCTCTTTGAGTGTAACCTAATACCGCTACTCTAGCAATTCTTCCAGTTTCGTTTTCAATATCATTAGCAATTTTTTCCAAAGATGGTAAACCATTTTTACCATAGATTTTTTCAGTTACAACGATAATGCAAGAACGGTGTTTATTCTTTCATGTTTCTTTAGCGATATCAATAATTTCTTTTGTTGTTAATACATTTTCTACAGTAATAATTGCTTCTGCTTGTGTAGCAATACCAGCATTTATTGCTAAGTCTGGAAATCTACGTCCCATAACCTCAACAAGACAAATTCCCAAATGTGAATCAAAGCTATTACGAATTGAATCAATATTTGTAACAATACCATTTAATGCTGTAGAAAAACCGATGGTTTTTTCAGTAGAAGCAATATCATTGTCAATTGTTCCAGGCAAACAAATAACATGCATACCTAATTTTTTTAGTGATAAAGCTCCACGATATGAACCATCACCACCAATTACAAACAAGCAATCAATTGCATGTTTCTTTAAAATGTTGTACGCCTTTTTTTGGTAACGAAGTCTACGGAAAGGTAAACAACGTGAACTACCAATTAAGATATTTCCATTTGCATAGAAATAACTTAACATTTGTAAATCAGGTTTAGTAAAATCATCATCTAATAAACCAGTAAAACCATTGTTAATTAGTCTTACATCAATACCATAGTAACGACATTTTCTTACTAATGTAATAACAACATTATTCATACCAGGTGAATTACCACCTGACGCTAAAATAGCAACTTTTTTTACTTTTCTATTTTTCATAATTAATTATTTTTGGATGTTTGCAAAAGTACCAGCACCGCGATATTTAGCTTGAAGACCTAATTCATCTTCAATCTCCATTAAACGGTTGTACTTGCAAATTCTTTCACTCCTTGACATACTACCAGTTTTAATTTGACCAGCATTTAGTGCAACAGCTAAATCAGCGATTGTTGTATCTTCAGTTTCTCCTGATCGGTGAGAAACTACAGCATTCCATCCAGCTTTCTTAGCCATTAAGATTGCTTCAATAGTTTCTGATAGTGAACCAATTTGGTTTAATTTGATTAGAATTGCATTAGCAACATTCTTTTCAATACCTTGTTTTAAAATCTTAGGGTTTGTGCAGAATAAGTCATCACCAACAATTTGAATTTTGTTACCAATGTCATTTCTTAATTTAGCAAATCCTTCTCAATCATTTTCACTTAAACCATCTTCAATTGAAATAATTGGGTATTTAGCAACTAATTCTTTTAGGTAGTTTATCATTTGATCAGTTGATTTAACTGCTTTTGTTTTATCTCAAACTTTAGCTTCTAGTGCTTTTTTGAACACATATTTCTTTGTGTCAACATCATAAAGCTCACTAGCTGCCACATCTAAAGAAATAGCAACATCTTTATCAATTCCAGGATGATATCCAGCAGCTTTAATAGCAGAAACCATTAATTCTAATGCTTCTTCTGCTGTTTTTAAGTTTGGAGCAAATCCACCTTCGTCACCTTTACCAGTTGAATCATGACGATCCTTTAATATTTTTTGTAATGCATGGAAACATTCACTAGCTACTTGGCAAGCTTGACGAATTGATTTAGCTGAAACTGGAATAAACATAAATTCTTGGAAATCAATTGTGTTGTCTGCATGAGCACCACCGTTAATAACATTTAACATTGGAACTGGCATATCATAGATTTCGTTTTTATCTAATAAAATGTTTTGTCTAATGTATTGATATAAAGGTTTGTTGCATGCTTTAGCAGCAGCATGAGCACAAGCTAAACTTACAGATAATATTGCATTAGCACCTAATTTTGTTTTAAATTCTGTGCCATCTAATTTAAGCATAATATCATCAATTTCTTTTTGACAAGTTACATCTTGTCCAATTAATGCTAATGAAATGATTTTATTTACATTACCAACAGCTTTTAATACACCTTTACCATTGTAACGCTTTTTATCGCCATCACGCATTTCTAATGCTTCTCTTTCACCTGTAGAAGCACCAGATGGTACCATTGCTTTTCCAACAACACCATTTTTAAGTGTTACTTTACAAGCAACAGTTGGAAAACCACGTGAATCTAATACTTCGTATGCATATACAGAAGCAATTTTATTTTTGTTGTTAAACATATTATTTTTACACCTTAAAAAATTAATTTACATAAATATTTTATATTTATAAATCCATATTAATCAAAATACTTGTTATTTTAAGTAAAAAAATTTTAATAAAATAAGTACCGAAGATGGTACTTATTAGCGATATGATATTGTTAGAGAATATTAAATAGTTTTTGACAGTATATATTTTGATTACTTAGCTAAAAAATTGTAAAGCTCTTCAACAAATTTTGCTGTTTCTTCTTCAAAACACAAATGTCCTGAATTGTCAAATGTAACAATTATAATCTTTAATTACTAATAATGTTCCTTTTTGCGAATTACATGCAGTAATTGCGTTTAAAATCATATCAGGTGTTGGTGAAGTGAATATTTCACCACAAACTGTAGCTGATAACATTCCTTTACAAACATATCCAGAGTAATGTTGCAAAAAAAGTTA
>CADAXN010000032.1 GCA_902791895.1 uncultured Ureaplasma sp. | reverse complement strand
TTAAAACACTATTTTAAATAAAAAAACTCCCTTATAAGAGTCTTTTTATTGTTAATTATGGTAACCCGTGCGGGAATCAAACCCAGCAAATCTACGCTTGAGAGGCGTATGTGTTCAATCATTTCACCAACGGGCTATATGAAACACTTACAGATATTATATTAATTAAATTTGATGTGATTAATCTTTGCAGAATTTTTAATATGTTCTAAAACTGCGTATAAAACATCAATACCATCACGATATTTTTTCTCTTGATAAAGTCGTTCAGCTTTAGTGATTGCGTCTTCAATCATCTTATCTTCATAACGATATTTATTGGCTGAAAAAATAAGACTCTTTAGATAATAACACATGATATTATCAAAATATGCGTCGTTATAGTAAGAAACAATTGTTTCTTTTAATGTTTCAATTGTTTTGCATACATAATCGTAATTAAAAGCATAATTCTTATGTATCAAATCAATCAACTTATTTGCTGTTTCTAGATTCTCTGAAATATTAGCAATTGCATCTTTGTCATGAGGATTTATTGTGTTTTTGTAGCTTAATATTTGACTTAGAGTTCATTGAAGATCAAACAAATCATTAATTAACACAATTGATGTTTGATATTTCTTTGTAATATCCTTTCACAACTTTGTCATTTCATCTTGTCATTTAGATACTTCATTGTAAAATCCAAGAATTTCTTTTAAGAAATTAATTCGATCACTGTAATTAAATTTTTCTAAACACTGATTTAAAATTTCTAAATGCATTGATAATTTTTTATAAGATGTTTCAATTTCTTCAAGTTGCTTTTCAATTTGATTTGAATTATATCCATTAAAATAACTTCTAATTTTTGCAAAATTAGTTTGTAAATGTGCATAATTATTTGATCACAATTCAAATGATTCATTTATGTATTGTAAACTATTTTGAATTAATAAATTAATTCTATCGTTTTGTTGAAAAATATTAACTGCTGGTTCAACTTGTTGTGAAATGATTTGAATCAAATCAAAACAATGATCAAAATCTAAATTATTTAATCTATCATTTAAATCTTCAAGATTAATCTTTGAACTTACAATAATCTTTTCAACATCCCTTCTTTCTTTTTCAAATAAAAGACGACTATTTTCATTAAACAATTTATCCAATGTTTGTTTAGACCTTGTTAAATAGAAGAATGATTGTAAATAAACATAAAGTGTCTTAATCAAACGATAATAGTTAACACATTTTTCATTTATTTGATTGATGGATTCAATAACTTTCTGGTTATCAATTTTAATTATGTAATTGTTACAATCAGTTAATAAAGAGCTGATTTCATTAGATAACTTCGCCAATATTTCTTTGTCAAACCTATTTAGTAAATGATTGATATAAAAATCATTAATTTGATCATATTCAACTCTAAATTTTGTTAATAATGCATTTGTAGTATCTGTGTAATCAGTTGTGGAATTGTAAAGACTATAAATACTATGATTTAATTTGTGGCAATTAACTAAATCTTTCTCAATCTGTTTAAGAATAATCTTTGATGATTTAAATTGAAATTTACGATTGAAAGTAGTTAATTTCATAATCTTAGCTTTCAAGTTGTCAGATTGAATTTTATAAAACTTTTTAGCTTCAATGATACTAGAAACAATACCTTCTAACTGTTTATTGTTCTTTGAAAGTGCCTCTAGATAATTTAGTCCACCGGAAATTGAAAAGATAGCAATTTCATTATATTCTACTTTCACTTTTTGCTCTTTCTTGAGGAAAGATTTTTGAAGTGTAAACATAATGGTGAAAAACAACAGCACAATCACTGTTAATGATAGTAATGTAATTAATGTGATGTTTATCGCTCTTATCATTGTTTTCTATTATATGTTATAAATTAGAATCATAATTTAAAGTTAAAATCTTAATTTTAGGGTATATCTTTTTAACACTTAATTCATCTAATGTATCTTCTAGATAATCGCAAATGAGATCATTGAAATATTTTTCAACATCATGACCAATATCAAGTGTATTAATTTTTAAATCATTAACTAGATTTCAATCATGCCATTTAATGTCTCCTGTTACAATAAGAGAATTTTTGCTGAATGTTTCAAGATCTGGTTTTAACACACTAAATCCAGAACCTGAACACAAAATAATTGAATTAATTGTGCTAGTGTTTTGAATATATCTAATGTTTAATGTTTTAAAGGTTTGATAAATAACATGTAGTACATCATCAAATTTAAAAGGTTTTGAAAAATGTCCAATGTAATACAAACCTTCGGAATTTTTAACAAATGTTAAATTGTGCAAACTTAACATTTTAACTAAATAATGATTTAAACCAAATTCATTATTATCAACACAAGTATGCAAAGAGATTAAATCAATTTTATGCCTATTTAATTTTTTTAAGATTTGTAAATCGATAGAAGATGTTGAGATGTTTTTAGATTTAGTAAAAATTGGATGATGAGATATGATTCCATCATATTTTCCTTTAATTGCTTCATCAACTACATGCAAATTGCAATCAAGACATACAATAACTTTATTAATAGTTTTGTCTCATGAGCTATAGCGTCTAATGCCACATTGGTCTCATTTTTCTTGTAGTTTAAGATTAAATCTTTTTGTTAATGTCCTATATAGTTTTCTTAAAGTAATCATTGATAATTTTAATCTCCTCTTTTATTTTGTCATTATATTTTTCAGCATTTGAATTTTTGATATATTTTAGTCGTTCAGATAACATTTTTTCAAATACTGCGTCTTTATTCTTTAAATTATGAACACCAAAATAAAAATCGTTTTTTGTTTTAGCAACTAATGAATTTTTAGTTTTAGATTTAGTTGCGTGAATTAGCTGGTAAAAATATTTTTTTTCAAAAACTATTTTTTCAAATTCAAAATAATAACCTTTGGATGATAAAAAATAACGTAATTTATCTGCATTGTTATTAGGAAAAAGAATAAAGTGATCGACGATGATATCTTTATCCATATTCTCAATGATATGGATAATATTATTTCCTCCCATACCTGAAATAACTACATAGTCAAAATGTTTATCATATTTTCAATCTTTTAAACCATCATTAATTACATTTTTGACTTTACCAGTTTTCAAATATGCTGCTGTGTTATTAATTGAATTTTGCAAAGGGATTTCATTGATTTCAACGTTATAAATTGTTTTAACAAAACCTTTATCAAGTAGTTTTAAAGCAACAAATGCGTGGTCGCTTCCTATGTCAGCGACTACGCATTCTTTTTTAGTTACTTGATTTATGATTTCATCAATTCTATTCATGATTGATGATATCAAGGAAATTAGCAAGTTTGAAACTCTTACTTGGGTGTTTTAATTTACGCAAAGCTTTAGCCTCAATTTGTCTAATGACATCACATGGTTTATTCAATTTTTCACTAATTTCGTATAAATTCATTGGTGAAAAATAAGGTTTTAAACCAAAACGCATACGAATAATTTCTTGTTCTTCTTCGCTTAATGCATTTTTTAATAATTCATCAATATGTTCAGAAATTAATTCATGGTATGAATAAACATCTGGTGATGGAGTATTTTTTTCTCTTATAAAATCAATAAATTGTGAATCATTATCATGCTCAATTGGACGATCAATGGAAACTGAATCAACAGCAATCTTTTTAATATCACTAATTTTTTTAGCTGTAAATCCATCTTTTTCTCCACCCATCTCTTGAGTTAATTCATCAATTGATGGTGCTCGACCTAATTTTTGAGTTAAGTCTCTTTCAGTTTTAAATAATTTGTTAATTGTATCCATTAAGTGAACAGGAATACGAATAACACGAGCTTGATCAGCAATTGCTCTAGTTATAGATTGTCTAATTCATCAAGTTGCATAAGTTGAAAATTTATTACCCAATCTGTAATCATATTTAGAAATAGCTTTCATCAATCCTACTATTCCTTCTTGAATCAAATCTTCAAGGTCTAAACCATGGTTTAAATATTTTTTAGCAATAGAAGTCACTAAACGCAAATTTGATGTAACAAATTGATTTTGCGCATATTGACGCATTTCTGGATCTGGGTCATCTAATAATTTTGCAAATTTTGTTTCTTCTTCACTTGATAACATTCTTGAAGAACCTAGAACTGATAAAAAAGCCTTAATTCCATCATCAATTTTCTCTTTTGTGGAAATACGTAGTATTCCCGTAATGTCATTAATGTTAGAGTCAAAGTTTTCACCAGATTCTAAATCATGTTCATCATCTAGTATTAGTTTGACATCAAATTTAGCTAATCCCTTTTGGAATTTAGACAAAATATCATCGGGAAGTTTACAGTTTTTTAGATTCTTAGCAATCTTCTCTCATTCAATGGTATTCTTATTATGTTTGCGAGTTTTTGCTTTCTTAGCAAAACGTTGAATTAACTCATTAATTTCAAAATCAGAAATTTCACGTAACTTTGCAGATGCAGTTGACTTATTTAAAATTAATTTTCTAACAGTCGGTTTACGACCTCTTTTTTGAACTTTTTGTTCAAGCAAAACTTGATTAGATTTGTTTTTCTTACCAACAATTCTTTTGGATTTAAAAGGTGTATAGCCTTCATCCTTAACTTCTGTTACTTTGCTTGTAAAAACATGCTTATCTTTATTATTTTTAGATTTAGCAATTTTAGTTTTACGAAGTTTTTCTTTTGTTTTAGGTTTTGTTGTTGGTTTGCGAACTACTTTTTTAGTTTTAGTTGGTTTAGATTTAACGACTTTTTTAGTTTTAGTTTTTTTAATTTGAGACTTAGATTTTGTTTTTGAAAGTTTAGCGGTTTTTTTAGGTTTAGAAGTTTTTGCAACTTTTTTAGTTGATTTAGACACTTTAACTGACTTGCTCTTTTTCATATTATGAGCATATATTATATAAAATTATCTTGTTATTTATCAAGTTATATTTTTATAGTCAGAAGTTTATTGCGCTTCTTGATGGAAATGCTGACATTCTAACCATGGCACTTTTTTTAGATGAATAACCATAGTTAGATTTTTGCTGAGAACTTGGTGCAACTGATTGTACTACTGTCGAAACAACACTAGTTAAACTAGAAATAAGCATACCAATTCCCATAATGGCTACTCATGCAGCCATTGTAGCACTACCACCAAAACTTTGTTTTTGTTTTTTGATAGCAAGTCTTTTCATTTTCCTCCTTTCATATATAAATATGGGGAAAAATTTGAAAAGTATAAAATTATTTAAATTTTACTTTATCAATTATGCCGCCACCGAGACAAAAGCGCCCAGAGTAAAGCACAGCAAATTGACCCTTTGTTACTCCGATTGAAGCTTCGTAATTAATGATTACTTTATCATTGACAACTTCAAAGTTTGCATCAATTAATTTCATTCGATGTCTAAATCTAACTTGAATTTTTTTACCAATTCACTGTTCATAATCATTAATTCAGTTAAAATTTTTAGTTTGACAATAGTTTGAAATTAAATATTTTGCTCTTGTTTTTTCACTTGCGACATAAAGAATATTATTCTTTATATCTTTTTTGCAAACAAAATATTTACATTGTTGACCGCCTAAACCTAAATCACGATTTTGACCAATTGTATAAAACATAATACCATCATGTTTTCCTAGTGTTTTGTTTGTTTCAATATCTACAATTTTTCCTGGTTTAACTTTAATGTAGTTTTTTAAAAACTCATTAAATTTTCTTTCACCTATAAAACAGATACCAGTGGAATCTTTTTTATTCCAAATATCTAAATTTTGTTTTTCAGCTATTTTCCTAACTTCAGTTTTTTTAAGATTACCAATAGGAAAAACTATTTTTGATAATTGTTCTTGATTCAACCAACACAAGAAGTATGTTTGATCTTTATCTTCATCTAATGCTTTAGTCAAGTAATATTGATTGTTGGCAAATTCAACGCTAGCGTAATGACCCATTGCAATTTTGTCACAACCAAAATGTTGCTTTGCATAATTAATGAACGCATCAAACTTTATGTATTTGTTACACAAAACATCAGGATTTGGTGTATTTCCTGCTTTGTATTCAGCAATTACATATTTAAAAACATCATCTCAATATTTTTGAATAAACTCAATATGGTAAATGGGTAAATTCAATTTCTTAGCAACTGCTGATGCATCAGAAAAATCCTTTTGAGCATCGCATGTTTTCTGGTCATCACTAACTTGTCCTAAAAAATCAAAGTTTACATATGGGTCTCAATTTTGCATAAATAAACCGATTACATCATATCCTTGGCTTTTCAATAAATATGCACAAACTGAAGAATCAACTCCGCCACTCATCCCTAATATTATCTTTTGTTTTTTGTTTAGATTATTCATATAAATGATTTTATTGTATTATTTAATGTATGAGTAAAACAAATAATAATACAAAAAAGATCTCATTTGGTAGAAACGGTGAATACTCAAATGTAGATGTTCAGTTCTCCACAGGCCTTATAAAACTGTCAAGATTTTATAACGTAACTAGCAATGCTAAAAAATACTTAATTGCTTTTGTTGTTGGTATTTTTATGGGTATTGCAACTTTATTATTAGTTGAAATAACTGGATTATATTCTGGTGGTACAGCAGCTTTATTCCAAGGTATTGCACGTTTGTTCTATGTACTTATTGTTGACAATGTTCAAAATACTGGTGCAATATGAATTGGCTTTGTATATAACATCATGTTCTGGGGAATGTACTTATTGTTTAATTTAGTACTATTCTCCGTTTTATTTAAGAAACTAAATAGACAATGTATTATTATTTCTTGCATTTACTTAATAACTACTCAAATAGTCGGTTTTGCTTTGTCATCTATCCCTAATATCCATAATTTCATGATTTTTGGTTCAACAGCAACAGTTAATTTAAATCTTAGAGACTATAACGTACAATGCATTATTTATAACCCTAATGTTTGACCAACAGCTAAACCATTATTAGGTGGACAAGGTTACTATTATGATTGATCAGAATTAATTATTAATCAAGAACAAGCTGCAGATTCAGTTAAAACTGATATTTTAAACCAAAATATCACTTCATCATTCTTGTTAATTTTGTATGCGGTAATCTATGCAATTATTACTGCTGTAAGTAATGCCGTTCTCTACATTATCGGTGGAAGCACTGCAGGAACAGAGTTGATTTCTTTATACTTATCTGAAGAGAAAAATAGGGATATTAGTACGTTCTTAAAAATCTTCCAATCATCTTGTTTGTTTATTGGTTCGGTTTTAGGATGTTATATATCAGGAATTATAATTAATCCTAGATACTATTCTGGTTGACAATACTTCTTTAATGCAAATCTTGTAGCAAGTTTCATATGAGTATTAGTCAATACGATATTTGTTGCTAAATTATTCCCTTCTAGAAAATTAGTTAGAATTGAAGTATTTGCTCAAGATGCTAGAGCTTTAGCTAACAGTTTAAAACAATATAACTATACACACCCTACAACTGTAGTTGATTCAATTGGTGGATACTCTGGAAACAAAAACAGTATTTTAATTACTGTTATTCCATTATTTGAAGTTTCTACTTTTGTGCAAGTAATTAGACTTATTGACAAGAGATGTCTAATTTCAACTTTAGCAGTCGATGATTGTGATGGACGAATTACACTTCAAAAACATAAAAGTATAGCTCCTAATAAAATTGTAAGGAAGTAGTTTTAATTCAAATGAAAACACCATTAAATAAAGCCATTGCCTTAGTTTGCAAACAACTTAAAGTAAGAAAAAATGACATTGTAAAAGTCCAATATCAATCACAAGGATGAAGCAATAATATATTTTTAATAGTTTTAAAAAATGGTGCACATTACATTGTTAGAATTGCTGGTAAATCCACATTGAAAAATCGGCAAATAGAAATGAAA
Source organism: uncultured Ureaplasma sp. (assembly GCA_902791895.1). GTDB lineage: Bacteria > Bacillota_I > Bacilli_A > Mycoplasmatales > Mycoplasmoidaceae > Malacoplasma_A. The sequence continues at coordinate 51 of CADAXN010000032.1, read as the reverse complement.
GTTTTAGATGTTTTAACCAAAGTAAACTTCTTTAAAATTACTTATTTAAAT
>CADAXN010000031.1 GCA_902791895.1 uncultured Ureaplasma sp. | reverse complement strand
CACATGCAGCCGGTTTTTCCTTTGGCGGAGCTTTGGTCACAACACCTGCTGTAACCAATAATCATTTATCTTTATCTCTTCCAGGTATTCTTACAAAACCAAAACACATTTGACCTTCTTTAAAATTTCTTTTACCGCCTTGATGAGACCAGTAAGAAAAACCTACATATCTATTTTCAGGATTGCTTTCGTATCAGTCTTCGAAATGTGCTCTTCCTGCCAAATGTATATTTAAACCAATTTTGGAATTCATTACTTCTTCATCAGTTAAATTTAATATTTGTTTTAATAAAAATTGTTTCATCTTTTATCCCTATTTCCGAGTTAAGTCCAAAAATGTTCGCCTAGCTTAACTAAATTGAGTAATGTTGCAATTTGTTCATATTTTTATTATATAAAGTCCGTAGACACATTAATGTTCAAAAAATTTTTTTGCGACGGCTTTGCCACGGTAAATAAATATAAATTTATGTTGTGTGAAAATCCGAATTTTATTAAAAATAACATATAGTACTCTTTCTTTTTTGCATAAAACGGCTCAAATTTCAATAATTCGTATTATGGTAGTATATAAAAAAGTTCGCTCTCAAATCGCTTAGAATTGATGAATAATACTCATCTCATATTATTTACTTATTCTCCTATATAAATGTTATACCACGTTTGTATTCACTTTAAATACAAATAAAGATGTTTATTGTTGTAGTTTAAAACTATGGTTAAAATAAAAAGAATATACTCAATAAGAAGAGTACATTCATTATTTTTAAGTTTTAATAAATTAAAGTTAAATTATTTATTTTTTAAATTGTTTTCTTTAATTTTGCATCAAGCTATCCATTGCTCATCAGTCATATTTGGATCTTTTGTTCCAACAAATGTCTTACATTTTAAGATATCACATTTTGAACAATCATGAGATGGCTTAGTCATAGCACATGCATAAACTGGACATTGTTGTCCTTGACGGTAAAATACTTTACCTTCAACTTTTGTGCATCCGCCACATTGTTGAAGGAATTTACACTCACCACAATTAGCACCGCACGGTGAAATATTTTTCATGATATTTATTCCTTTCATTTAAATTATATACAGAATTGAGATAAATAGTTAAGAATTATGAGTAGACATTTTTTGTTTATTATTCTTTATTTAATAAAAGAATAAAAAATTTATTTGTTTATTAATATTTGCATTAATAAATCATCAGTAATCTGTTTATCATATTAACAAAAAAATGACTCTGATAACTAAAGTATCAAAATCATTCTTTTTATTATGGTGGAGATGACGGGAATTGAACCCGTTTCCACAATTAAAGCCTAGGCAAATACTACAGTTTAGTCTACTGTTATAACCCTCATCTAATGTTGTATGGTTATAGACTACCACCATTAGACAAAGCCAAGATTAGATTCATCTCTATTATTAGCATCGTAGAGATATATTCTCTTTGATGCATATTGTATATACAAATAATAAATCATAGAAAACTACAACTTTATGATGTAAGAAGTATTCTTACCTGAACCGGTTTTCTCCAGTTTACCTTCTTTTACCATTTTAGCTAATACTTTTTCAATAGAACTGCTTGAAAGTAATGGACAAAGTTCCGTAACTTCAGATTTAGTAACTTTTCCCATCTTCATATTTAATACATTTTTTACTGCTTCATATGCACTAAGTTTCTTAGATACAAGTTCTACTCTATTTTCAAAATCATCATAAGCCATTTCAATGATACTTAATAAATAACTTACAAATGGTGTTGGATCATCTTTTGCTTCATGCCATCCTATTTGCGATTCATATAATGAATCGTAATATAAATCTTTCAGTTTGGATAATTTAAGTTCTAAAGAAATGTATTTTACTACACAATAACCGGAACGATATAAAAGCAAAGTAGTTAATAATCTGCTCATTCTACCATTCCCATCATTAAAAGGATGAATGCACAAAAAATCATGAATAAATATCGGAATTAAAATAAGTGGATCAACTTCATGACTATTTATTGCTTTATTAAATTCATCACATAAATTTTTGATTGCTATTGGTGTTTCAAAAGGAGAAATAGGTGTAAACATTGTATATGATTCACCTTTTTGGTTAGTTGCTGTTATGTAGTTTTGAATATTTTTAAATTTACCAGCTTGAGATGTTTTTGCTTTACCACACAAAATCTTATGTAACTGCAATATGTAATTAGGTGTAATTTGGATATGGTTAAAACTTTCATGAATAATATTTAATGCATCTCTATATCCAGCAATCTCATTTTCATTTCTATTTTTAGGAGTTGTTTTGTCATTAACAATCTTTTTTAATCTTGTATCTGTAGTTCTAATGCCTTCAATTGCATTACTTGCTTCAGTACTTTGAATTTTAGCCATCACAACCAAGTTATTTAATTTTGCAGGATTTTGTGACAAATATAATTCTTGTTTACTTTTCGCTTCATGTATTTTTCCAATTTTATTTACTATGGTAGAATTCCATGTTTTATTTTTCAAAGAAGAATAATCAAATTTTCGCATATTTTAACTCCTTTCTCGTAAATTATACACTAAATTGAGAGAATAGTTAAGAATTACGAGAATAATTAATTGTTTGTAAAAAAAACAAAAAATGACTCTGATAGCCAGAGTATCAAAGTCATTTTTTTATTATGGTGGAGATGACGGGAATTGAACCCGTTTCCACAATTAAAACCTAAGCAAATACTACAGTTTAGTCTACTGTTATAACCCTCATCTAATGTTGTATGGTTATAGACTACCACCATTAGACAAAGCTAAGATTAGATTCATCTCTATTATTAGCATCGTAGAGGTATATTCTCTTTGATTAAAGTGTACTAGATAGAAGAGACTAAATCTCTATTACACCCAATTTGTGCATTGAATTGCTAAATAATTAAGCAACTGCTACACAGTTGTATTGGAATTGGTTAGCCATAAATGGTTGGTTTAAGGCTACTTCTTCTTGTTTGTCTGCATTTGTTTGCATCTCAAGCTATAAGGGGCATACCCCACTGCATTTACTTAAACCTTAATCATGTCGAATCCGTGACATCCCCATGATTTAGTGTTTTGACCTTAGAATAAGGACAAAATATATTGTACAAATAAAATCAGTAATGTATATCTAAATTGTTATGACTAATGAGAAAAAAGATAAATTACTGTAGTTGAGTCTTGAAGTAGACAAAGTTACTATTTCCCCCCCTTAAAACATTTAATTCCGATAGACATAGGCATATACCATAAGATATAATGATAATTCAGAGTTATAATTACCATTATTTTTGTTTATGGACGTTATGTAAATTAGTTCATTAATATATAATATTTCTCGATATGAATAAATTTATGCACGAAGCCATTAAAGAGGCTTATATCGGAATAGAAAACGGACATGGCGGACCTTTTGGTGCTGTTATAGTTAAAAACAGAAAAGTTATCGGTAGAGGCCATAATCGTGTTCTAGCAAACAATGACCCAACTGCACATGGTGAAGTTGATGCCATACGTGAAACTTGTAAAAATTTACATACATATGATCTTTCTGGATGCACATTGTACACAACTGGTGAACCATGTGCTATGTGTCTTGTAGCAGCAATGTGAGCTAATATTGAAAAAATATATTATGGCGCAACAATTGAAGAGAATGCAATGATTGGATTTCGTGATGAAAAATTTGATAAATTATTAGTTAATCGTAAAAAATTAAATCATTATTTAGAACAAGTTGATCATGATGAATGCATTAAACTTTTCGAAAATTACAACAAAATGAAAAACAAAAAAATTTATTAATAATTGTTGGCAATAAATCATAAACAAATTGTTAATAATGTTAATTTGTGATTAGATTTAGTTTCTAATTCATTAATTAGTTCATCATTAATTTCACGATTTGGGAAAAGTATTTTCAGTGCTTTTTGTACACCATAATCATTGATAGGACAAATATTATTTCGATATAGTCCAAAAATTAAGATATTTTGGACAGTTCACAAACCAATTCCTTTATACTGCAATAAGATGTTTGTAATCTGTTCATCATTCATTTTGTTGATTTTCTTAATACTTATTTTTTTATCAAGAATATCGTAAGCAATCTTCTTAATAGTGTTTGCTTTTTGAAGTGGAATTCCTAAATCATTAAGTACATTTAATTCAACATTAGCAATTTTCTTTGGACTGATTTCTTTGATATAGAAAATTAAATTATTTCAAATCTTATCTAAAGCAGCTGAAGTTATCTGCTGTGAAATAATTGTATGAACAATGCATGAAAACAAATCTTTGCTTACTCGACATGAAATGCTTTCATCTTCTTGAATGTAGGTTTTTAATTCAGGTATAGCATTTAATATTTCGTTAAGTTCAGACTTATCAATTCATCTAGTTTCAAAATATTGTTTCATATGTAAGTATTTTATATTTTAATTAAACTTTAACTCGGTATAGATATGTAGTACTTAAGATATTCAAACTTGCAATATCATTTTTTTAAATCAATCTATACGTTTAAAATCTCATACTATTTTTAAACTCTTGTATAAAAAAATAATGTTAGATAAATTGCATGCTCTTGTGAGTTCAGCACAGGGATGTACAGAAATTGGGATTATCGGTTATGCTACAGCATCCGCATCTAAATTGATGAATAATCCAAGAGATCCAAATCAATATAAGAAAATCGAAGTTGAAGTATCACCTTTTATTTTCAAAAATGTATTCCGTGTAGGTGTTCCAAATTTGGGACAATGTGGAATTAAAATGATTATTTCCACAGCAGCAGCAATTGCTAAACCAGAACGTAAATTAGAAATCTTTGAAACAGTAACAAGAGAAGAAAAGCGTGTTGGTAAAAGCCTTATTGAAGATGATAAGATATTTGTCAAAATTGGTAAAAACGTGAATCCAGTTTATGCTAAAGTAACAATCACTGCAATGGATGGAACTGTTTATGAAACTGTTGTTTCTCATTACCATGATCATATTGTTTACATCAAGAAAAACAGCAAATTTGTTGTAAACAATGGTATTAAACACTTTAACGAAGTAGGTGAAGGTGAAATTGCAAGTTTAAGAAATGTTACATTAAAAGACTTACTTAATTTTGTTAATTCGTGTAAAATAGAAGATTTAAAATTCTTAGGTGAACTTTCTAGAGCAAACGATAAAATTTCTGAATATGGTCTTAAAAACATAATTAAAGATTCATTTACAGACAACTACATAAAATTAATTAGCAAAAAGCCAACTTTAAGTGAAAAAATTATTCTTCATACTGGTTCAGCTATAGATGCTCGTATGAATGGTGCCTCATTGCCAGTAACAACTTCTTCAGGTAGTGGTGACCATGGATTAACTTGTTCAATTCCACAATATCAATACCACATTTACACAAAGAATGAAGAAATTGTTTATTTACGTGGACTAGCTTTTGCTAACATGATAGTTTGAATTATTAAGAAAAATATTGGTAGTTTATCAGCACTATGTGGTAGTGTTGTAGCCGCAGTAACTGGCACTTTATGTGGACTAGCATACCAAAAAGGTATGAACATTTACAAAATTAATGACTTAATTGATTCAGCACTATGTTCATTTGCATTAACTATTTGCGATGGAGCTAAAATGAGCTGTACTCACAAAGTATGCTTCGCTTTAAAATCTGGTATGTTAATGCTTGATATGATTGACAAAGGATACTATGTAAAACCAAAAGATGGTATTATTACTGGTAATGCTTTTGGAACTATTAAAATTTTCAACAAGTTATCAAAAGATAATCTTGATACTCTAAATAATTCAATTGTTGAATCAATTTTCAAAATTGATGAACAATAGAAAGAATAAATAATCACTAACAAACAATACGACCAGTTAATGGTCGTATTTTTAAAATATTTTTAAATTCCTAAGTTTTTTTCATATTTATATATGAAAGGGCAAGGACGATATTTTTTCATAATGAAAACAAATAAAAAACTTCAAAAAATAAAAGTCAATGAAGATGATTTCAAAGATTTTAGCAGAATTGTTTCAATACCAAAAAATTTAAATAAAAGTATGGTATTATATTTAACGACATG
>CADAXN010000030.1 GCA_902791895.1 uncultured Ureaplasma sp. | reverse complement strand
GTAACATATGCCCGAATGGAAGAAGATTTTAAAATGTTATATAAATCTCAGTTAGATGAAAAAAAATCATCGGGTGAGATTGATGATAGTACATATAATTTAAATTTATCTACATTTCAAAATAATTTAAACTCCATTCATGCTTCACTTTATAGTGGTGAAAATAAAACTTTAAGTTATACATTACGTACTGAAGCTTTGCAAAACTTTGCACTAAAAAATTATAATATCTTCTTAAAGCGAGAATATTTTAATATTTCTGTGTCTGATTTCCGTAAATGTTTGGAATCATATTTATCGTTTATTAGAAATTATTTCGATCAAGTAAAATGTGATACAGATTTAGCTAACTTTTTGTACAATAAGACAAAGACTGATGGTGATAAATTTATAAATGAACTTGAGCTCAATCTAGATAAAAAGGATTTAATTATTGAAATGCGTAATTTTCAAGAACTTTTAACTGTGATAGCTATGTCTGATGTAAACAAAAAAGTTGCTGAGTATGAAGCTTCACAACAACTAAAAGAATTCTTTAAAAGTTACTCAATTACTTCTTTAAAAAATGTCGGTGATAATTATACATGAGATTCTTTAAATTCTGACCCATTTTTCAATACAAAAAATGCTGATGTAACTTCTTATATCAATCATATTTTTGCCATCTCTCATGAAGATGAAGATGGAAACATAACTTTTGGTAGATTCAGTAATGATATCATTCCAGGTTACATTTTAACACCAAAAATGAAAGAAATGCATTCTGATCCTGAGAAAAATTTTTACAAACTTCTTATTGATTGAGAAATATCTGTTCCTGATACTAACATATACTATGATGATGCAAGCTTATACAGCGATCTTGAATACGATAGAAATCTTTCAGTTGAATACGAATTACCCATTTCTAAAACTTTTGAATACAATCAACTAAATGAGATTTATTTGAACAACATTAAGTTACGTTGGGATGCTCCTGATAAATGTGCAAAAGAAGAATTTTTTACACCCGATAATGCCACAAAAATCGAAAACGATGTAAAGAGTTTAGCGAGAGCAGGGCTAATTGTAAATGATACAAAACTTAGTGAACTGATAGATGATACTTCTAAAAATCCATCAAACGATGATGATATTTCACTTGAACAAAAATTCATAAACAACTGCACATTATATGCAAAATCACAAATTTTTTACGATGATTCTAATCTCATAAAAAGTGATTTTTATGTCGGATTTTCTCATTCATTTTCTGCTTTGGATGTTAATGAATTGAGGGAAGAACACACATTTAAACTTCAAGATATCGAAATTTCTGATATGGAGGTATCAGATGAGTTTTACAAAAATGCTATTGATTCGTACAATAGTGTCTTAACTAGTGAAATTCATTCATTTGCTTCTACATTGATGATGAAGAATAGCTCTCTTGATACAGCTACAACTATTGAATGTTTCATGTTTGGTGCGATAGCACTCATGACTACTATAAGTGTCATATGTTTGCTTTGTTACATAGCAAGTTTTGGATTAGCTCCCCAAGAAATTGTTTCAGCAACATTACTTGCTGTGCAAATTGCATTAATGTGTGTTTCTATGAATGCGATTTCAACTGTATTACAAAGTATCAATGTTCAATCTCAAAAATATGACAAATTTGCAACTAAATTTGGCATTAATCAAGATGCTTTAGCAGATTATCCTCTAGTTGTTGCTGACTCTCCATCTAAAACCAAAAAAGAAAGTAAATCTGAATCTGCATTTATTAAAAGAATTGAAGATGATCATTTTATTTTCGAAACAGAAAGTGAGTTTTCGAAAACGCATGGAAAAATCACACCAAATGATAGATTTGTTTACTATAAAAGTATAGCATCAAATCCTAATAACGATTCTGGATACTCTGATTATAATGAATTTTTAAAATCAAAAAAAGAGTGTGAAGTTTCTGAAGATTGTATAACTGATGCTTGATATTCAAACATGCAAAAAATGGATGAAGAAGGTGTTTTTACAGTTAAATCATCAATATTTGATGAAATTCAAAATGCTGTGTATATGTTTCAACTTCTCAATGACCTTACAGCAATTGCTATGGTAGCTGTGAGCACAACAGCAATTCCTGCTATTGCTTCTGAAAAAATTGCAACACAATCAGTTTTTAAATCATTAATGAAATTTCTTATTAATATGGCTGTTATGCAAGCTATACCAAATGCAGCTGAAAAAATCATGTCTTGATTTTTATAAAATTAGTTAAAACTATGATTATCAACTTATCGTTATAAGTGTTTATTATATGCACCGAGTGCGTTTCTCTTTTTCATTATTTGCTTTTCTTTTTGGCGTCATTACTCCATTCTATTCATCTTCATGTTCATCTCAACATAATAATGATACTGAGTATGATTGCAATATTGATAGATCTTATGATGGTTCAGACTGACAAGGGCTTTATGGCAAATTTAATGATAGTGATTATGAAATTTGTAGTGACAAAATTATATATAGACATACAAGTGGTATAAATAAGGCTATTGATTTAGTTATTCCAAATTATGTTTTTTACAAAAACACAAAACTTTCTGTTTATCTTAGTGATAATCTTTTTTATGGTTTTAATATATCCGGTTCAATTTATTTAAATAAATTCATGACAGACATCCCTAGTCATATTTTTGAAAATTGTTTTAATATGGAAAAAGTATTTTTATTGAATAAAATGATAAATGTTGGCGAAAGGTCTTTTTATGGTTGCTTGTCTCTTAAAACAATAGAATTTTCTAAGTACAGCGAATACTGATACTTACAATCTGAAGAAATATTTAAATTTATTGAAACAATTTCTGATGATGCTTTTTATAATGTTGCACTTGAAATTGATATTTTTTTTGAAAATTTGAATAGCATTGGTAGTGCAGCTTTTAATAGTTGCACTAGAATAAAATCTGTTAATTTTCGAAATAATTGCTTAACAAATCAAAGCAATTTAAAAGATGAATGCTTTTCAAATTGTTGGAATATTAGGTATGTCACATTAAATAAAAATATTAATACAGTTGGTAAAAAATGTTTTACAGGTTGTTATAACTTAAAAGAATTGGAATGGCAAATTAACTCTTTTGAGGAAGAAATTAAAATTCAAGAATCTGCTTTTGCTAATTGTCGTTCATTGGAAAGAATTACTTCAGATTTTAGTTTTTTTTCTCCAAGCTATATAGGGAAAAATGCATTTGATTCTGATATAAATTTTTATATTAATTGCAAATTAGACAATTTCTTTGCATGCACAAAATATATTGGTGAATATGCTTTTTCATCTTGCAAAAAAGTTGTATCTATAAAGTTTTATCTATACAAAAATCTAGTTATTTGTTCATACGCTTTTTATCAATGCTTAGAATTAGCTGAAATAGATTTTAGTGATTTTGGTTCATACGGACCATGATGAGAAGGTCAGGCTTGTATATTTGACAATATTTGTAATTTTGGAACTTTTTATGTCTCTGAGCAAATTGACGCTACTTTATGACTAGATTTCTTTGATATTCAAACAAATATAGATTTAGATAATTGAACTTTTTTGTCAATTTAAGAAAATTAATGATATAAATATATAAAATGATAGTAATATGAAAAAGGTTAAGTTATTAAAATCAATATTAATTCCCACATTAGGAATCTCAACAATTGGAACAATTGCTATATCAACAAGCTGTAGCTGTGCTATAGATTTTCAGGATCAATATATTCTTAACGGAGGCTCTTTAAGTTTGCATGGTAAAACTTCTACCGCTGGACAAGATGAAGGTGTTTGAAAATTATATTCGGGAAGTCAAGAAATAGAATCAGGAATTACTTGAAAATTAACATCTGCTACAGTGGAAGAATTACCAGATTCTATAAGAATTAATGATGGCGTTGTGTCATGAACAGATCAAATTGAAACTGGCACATATCAATTTTATGTAGTTGCCACTTACAATGATGAAGAAGTTAAGACTAATGAAATCAATCTGTTAATTACTACATCTAGCTATATTAACGGATTTGTAGACAATAAATTAACATATTATAATCCATTCTGTATGCAAAATAAGGACATTGAACTTGACGTTAAACAAGATGAGTATGGGAAAACGCAATATTATGCAACTACTCCTTTAGATGTTGCTGTTATGGCTACGACATATGAACAAAATAAAATTAATTTTGAACCAATTTTTTCAGAATCAGCTTCCACACATATCTCAAAAAAAATTAAATATGAATTAGTATTTGATTCTCCTGACGAATCATATGGTCAAATCTTTGTTTATAATACTAATGATTGAGTTGATCAAACTGAAACGCCATTAATATTTGCTGTTTTTGGTGTTCTTTATAATAAAGCAAAAATTAAAGTGTCATTTGAATGTGATCCTAATGTTTATTTAATAATTCCTATCAACTCATGAAATTACCCAACATTACCAAATGATCAATTCGAAATACCTTCTGAAAAGCAAGAGGAATATAGGGATAAGATTATCATTAATTTTGATGAAGCAACAAATACATATAGTTGTTATTTTCATGCGACAGATGTTAATAATTTAAATTCATTGACACCTTGTGATATCTCTCTAGTTAGTGAACCTGGTAATTTTTTAATGTCAGATTTTGAAATCATACATCTTATATAACATTCATATAGAATTTATAACTAACGGAACCATGCCTGAGGATTCTGACTATAGACATAATTTGTTTACAATAAACGAGGACAACAAAGGTAGCCCAATTGCTAGATGCAATTTTATTTGGTGATTTAAAAATCAATAGTTTTAGTTCTTATATAGTTTATTAAAATTTAAATTGATGCAGCAACATTATGTTATAGTGTTCAGTTCTAAAATCAACCATCGATTTAGCTTGCTGTAGTATTTCATTACCTAAATTTAGATATAAATCTCTCTTTTGTAAGTTAATAAAGCTATTTACAGCAACCATTTTAAAAAATTATTGTAATAAAATTTGGGAAATTTCTTTAGCAAATTTTCTATTTTGATTGTTTCAAACAAATAAAATTTTATAGAATTAAAACTATAAGTGGCTGTAAAATAGAATCATATGCAAATTAAGATAGATTTAAGTGAAATTTTTGATCAACAAGTTAAATTAGATAAACATATTCAATCTAATCACAATTTAAGATATGAAGATATCTTGGAAGAATTAAAATTAGCACTTGCTGTTGAAATGGGAGAATTAGCTAACGAAGTTAGATGTTTTAAGTTTTGGAGTTTCAAACTTCCAAGTGAAAAATCAGTAATTCTGGAAGAATATGTAGATGGCATACACTTTATTACGAGTTTAGCAATTGCTACAAACGTTAATGATTATCAATGTTGAGAAATTGAAATTGAAAATAAGCAATACTCAAAACATGAAATTACAATTTTATTTAACAATTTATTTAAATCAACTAGTAATCTCAATAATCCACAAAATATCACATCTTGGTATAAAGAATATATCAGATTAGGATATGCTTTAGGTTTTGAATTCAATGATATTAAACAAGCATATGAAAAGAAAAACCTTATTAATCATCAAAGACAAGACAACAAATATTAATGTCCAAACATTTAAGCAATCTTGATTTTAGTTTAAAAACAGAATATATTGATGGTGAACCTGTTACCTACAAGGTAATTGAATCTCCAAAAGCAGTATATAGTTATTTTACAGTTGATGAAAATAATGATTTGGTTTATATCAAAGGTAGATATGAATTTGATACAAACAATAAAAAAATGTTAGTTCGATATTATGGTATCTCAAAAAAATTGAAAGAAGCTGGTCATTTTTCAAAAGAAACAAATAAAGTAACAATATGTAGCAAAACATATGCTATAAAATCAATACCATCGAATACTAATAAGTTTGAAATTATTAATAAAACAATATATTTACATTTAACAAAGATAGAAAAACAATACGAAATTTTTAAAAAAGCTTGCGAGTATATTGCTCATCAATATATGGATAAGCGTGTTATGTATTGAGCAAAAAAAATAAAAGCAAAGGTTACAAAGATATTGTTTAAGAACATGAGCTCAAAATTCGCTTACTATTCTTATCCTAGTTGCAAAGTAACTTTTAGTTTGTTTGTTTTAGCATTTGATTTAGATACAATTGATTATTTAATCATTCATGAACTTTCACATTATTTTCATCAAGATCATTCAGCAAATTTTTGAATGAAAGTAAGTGAGTTTTGTCCAGAATATAAAAAATACGAGAAAGTCTTAAACTTTGAACATTAATTACTTAATTTTAATTTTGTAGATTATTTTGTATTTAATATTCATCATTTTTTGAACTATATCACTAACTTTTGAAAGTTCAAAAACTTTGTTTTTAATTTCATCATAAACGTAGATTTCATCACCTCTACCTGTATGATAAATGTCAATTGGTTTTGTTATATAAAAACCTTCTAAGAAATTACCTTTTTTTGTTTTATCAACTTTATCATCTTTTTTAACTTCAATTAAACTTTCATCATAATATGCAGACAGCAATTTTTGAATTATTGAATCTTTTTCTCCTTTTAA
>CADAXN010000029.1 GCA_902791895.1 uncultured Ureaplasma sp. | reverse complement strand
AGCAGCAAAATTATTTTTGATAATTTTGTCTTCTAAAACACCCATTTTTGTTTCCTCAATAGCCATTTGAGCTAATGGGATTCTTTGCATATTAGCAGCTTTAGCTGCCATGTAGAATATATGATCTACTTGTTCTTGTGTAAAAGTAGCAAACTTTTCCTGCGCTTTTCTTACAGAATTAACTAATTTTTGGATATTTGTCATAATTTGTTTTCTTGCAGTTTACATTTATTATATATATAAACTTTTTGTAAACAATTATGTTATTAAAGCAAGTTATCTATATTATTTAAGAAAGTTGCTAATTATTGTTTTAATCTCTTGAGGATTTTTATAACCAGCAAATTGGTTAACTAATTGTCCTTGTTTGTAAAACATTACTGTTGGAATTGATTGAATGTTCATTTTACGAGCTAAAACTGATTCGCGATCAACATTAACTTTATAAAAGTTAATATTTGGGAATTCCTTTGCCATATTAGCAATAACTGGTGATAACATTTTGCATGGACCGCATCAGTCTGCATAAAAATCAATGATAACTAATTTTTGTGTTTTTGTTACACTTTCAAAATTTACAGTAATTAATTCTTTAACTTCCATATTATTTCTCCTTATTTTCAGTTGTTTTTGCTTTGATAACTGCTCTTTCCACAGTTACATCAGGAACAGCTCCTTGGGCCATTGCTTTATCAATGGTTTTCATAATAACAGGAGTTGTTTTCATAATAAAATTACATTTTGGATAATTGTTGCATCCAATGAATTTTCTTTTCTTTTTGCTTATTTTAATGATTAAATCACCACCGCAATCAGGGCATTTTAATCCTGTAGGTTTTGGTTGAGGTTTGTTAGGGAATTCATTATATTTACATTTTGGGAAATTACTACATCCAATGAATCTCATTCCTTTGGATTTAGTGTAACGATAAATTAATTCGCCTCCACAATTTGGACATTTGCGTCCAACAAAATCTTCTTTTTGTTGTGCTTGTGTTGCTTTTTGTAATGAGCTGTCTAAAATTGGTTGAAATTCACGGATTGGTTCTTTTCAATCTATTTCATTGTTTGCAATATCATCAAGTTTGTCTTCAATTTTCCTTGTGAATTCTTTATTTAGAACAAAGTTGAAATATTTTCTTAAGAATGCAACAACATCATTACCCAGTGGTAACATGTGGTATGAATGTGAAACAAGTTCAGCATATCCTCTTTCAAGTGCCATATTAGCCATAGAACGATATGTAGATGGTCTTCCTACTCCTGCATTATCAAGTTCTTTAATTAAAGAAGCTTGGTTATATCTAGCAGGTGGTTCTGTTGTATGTTTCTTAATTTCCATTTTATTAACTTCAACTATTTGACCTAATAGTTCATCAGTTAATTTTAAGTCTCTTAAAAGAACTTCTGAGTCGTCTTGATAGATTTTTTTGTATCCTGGAGCTACAAGAATACGAGAATAAGTATAAAACTTATTACCGTTATTAATAATACGAACAACTGTATTTTCATATTCTGCCGCACACATAAATGAGGCAATTGTACGACGTCAAATTAAATTGTAAAGTTCATATTCATCTTTTTGAACTTTATTCTTAATTGACTCTGGTGTAATGAAAGGATCAATAACACGGATAGCTTCATGTGCATCTTGTACATTTGTTTTCCCTTTAGCTGAAGTAAATTTATGTAATTCAAAATACTTTGCACCAAAAGTTTGAGTAATATATTTTTTAGCAAGTTCAGTAAAATAAGGTGAAATACGAATACTATCAGTACGTGGATAACTGATTAATGCTACATATTCATCTCCTAGCTTAACACCTTCATATAACTTTTGTGCAACAAAAGTAACTTGTGAAACACTTCATTTTAGACGATTAATTCCATCTTGTTGAAGTGTTGAAGTTTTGTATGGTTCTTTAGGATTAGAACGATATCTTTTCGGTTTGTCAATTTTATAAATCTTAAATTTGTCAGTTAAATTATTTTTAACTTTTTCAGCAGATGCAAAATCGTCAAAGTTAACACCTGTTCCATCTTTGTCGTCATTTAATTGTTCAACATTAAGATTAGCGATGTTGCTGTTAATTTTACGTAAAATCAACTTACCAAATTTTTTTGAAATTGGGTCTAAAGTTCATCAATCTTTTGGCTTGAATTTTTTAATTTCGTTTTCACGATCATAAATCATTTTTAAAGCAACTGATTGAACTCTACCGGCACTTCTTCCACCAATTTTATTTTTTACTTGTTTAGATAGTTTATAACCAACTAAACGGTCTAAAATTCTTCTTGCAAATTGTGATTCAATTCATTTTTCATCCAATTCTCTTGGATGTTCTAAAGCTTCATTAATTGCTGATTTGGTAATTTCATTAAAAGTTATACGTTTACATTTTGCTTTATCTTTTTCAGGCAAAATACTATAAACGTGTCATGATATTGCTTCACCTTCACGATCAGGGTCGGTTGCTAGATAAATAATATCAGCTTTGCTTGCTGCTTCTTTAATGCTTGCAACAATCTTCTTTTTTGATTGTGAATCATTTTTTGTTGAAGGAATAATTCATTTAGGTTCCAATGATTTTTCATCAAAGCCTAAACTGTTTGTTGGTAAATCACGAATATGACCAATAGTGGCTATAATTTTAAAATCATCGTCTTTAAGATATTTCGAAATTGTGTGAATTTTATTTGGTGATTCGATTATGAGAAGTTTGTTCATAGACACTACTTAAATTATATAACAGCACTATAATAAAGTAAGGACTTTTATATAACTATTTTTTTAGTTTTTATTAATAAAAACTATTTTAAATTCATTAAAATTATTGATTTTTTGCATTTGAGAATTGTTAATATTCACATATTTTTTGGTATTGTCAGCTATTACATAGATTGGTATTTTTGAATCAAGCAAATAGCAGTTATTTTGAATATCAACAATTTTATCTTCGTCAAAAATAACTATTGGATTTCCTCTACCATAAAAGAAACGATTGTTATAGAAATCTCCTCTGCTTTTAGCATATTTTTCATCATGTATTTCTGATACAAAACAACAAGATTTTTTATCGATTTTTTCAAGCAATTTATCATTGCTTAAAATACATTGCAAATCTTTAGTATAAATCACAAAAGGTAAATGATTTTTAATTAGTAAATCAGTTCCTTCTTCGTCAATTAGATTTTGTTTAAAGCACAAAACAAAGTTTTGTGCAGCTAGATATTTTAAGTATTTAAGATTTTTGGCTTTAATATTACCTTCAATACAAATTCTTTGTTTACTAAATAAATCAATATTACCAACATAAAATATAGCGAATGGTGGTTTTAATACATCATGTAAATACAATGGGTATTTTTCATTAATTACTGTAACATACTTACAACATAATTTAATGTATTCATCCTTTACATCTTTAATGTCGATGGGTTCTTTTTGTCTAAGCGCATTATATACCTCATCTCATATATAACAGTGTTTTATTAACATATAAATTAATATTTCTTCCATTTTGTCCTCCAATATAATAAAATGGAAAAAATTTTGACTTTCAAAAATAAGATTAATAAAATAATAGAAAGAGAGGCAAAAATGATAGCAAAATTATCATTAAAACCAAAATTCTATTTTGGTAAAAACTGTGTAAAACAAAATTTGGGAAATGAAATTAAAAACTTAAAACCAAAATGCATTATGCTAGTTTATGGTGGTGGAAGCATTAAGCAAAATGGTATTTACGAAACCGTGATTAACGAAATTAGAAAAGCAAATGTTAAATTTATTGAACATTCTGGTGTTCAACCAAACCCTACAGACGAAGATACTTATAAAGCTACTTTGTTAGGCAGAAAAAACAAAGTTGACTTAATTATCGCAGTTGGTGGTGGTAGTGTTATTGATGAAGCAAAAGTAGTTAGTAACTTGATTACTAACACCCAATATAAAAATGCCTGAAGTTATTTAGATAACGATGGAAAAACTACTAAACAAGCAGTTCCATTATTTTCTATTGTAACTATTGCTGCTACAGGTAGCGAAAACAATTATGGTTCAGTAATCACTAATACCAAAACTCATGATAAATGAGGTGTAAATAATCCTAATTGCCCAGTTGTATGTTTTGAAGACCCTACATACACTTTTAGTGTAAGTAAATGACAAACTGGTAGTGGATGCTTTGATATTATGTCACATTTACTTGAACAATACTATGATGTAGATAAGCATTTTGAATGAACTAAGCAATATATTATTGCTAATATGAAAGTTTTATTAAAGTATGCTCCAATTGCTATGAGGCAACCAAATGATTACGAGGCTAGATCAAACATTTTATGAACTTCTTCATGGTCATTAAATACTTTAGCAAGTTTTAATACTTCTGGTGGTGATTGAAAAGTTCATGGTTTAGAACATGCAATAAGTGGTAAATGAAATGTATCACATGGTGCAGGACTTGCATTAATTACTCCTACATATATTGAATATATGTGCAAAAAAGATAAAGAATTTAAGAAATTAACAATTGATTTATCTTATGCTTTATTTGGCAGAAAATCTGAAAAATACTTTGTTAGTAAACTTAAAGCATTTATTAAAATGTTAGGTATGCCTAAAAAGTTTACAGATTTTAAAGAAATTAAATCTGTAACTAAAGAAGATTTAAAATGATTATCTGCTACATTTGATCGTAATACACCAGACAATCATCAATTAGGTGTTGATATTTATAATTTGCTATACAAATTAGAATCTAAAAAACTAAAGAAATAAAATAATTTAAATAATTTTATTCCTCCAGTTAACTGGAGGTTCTTTATTTAACATAAAAAAAGTGTGTAATAACACACACTTGAAAATTAAATAATTTATTAGAAAACACTAATTTTTTCTTATAAAATTAGATATGTTTCTGATT
>CADAXN010000028.1 GCA_902791895.1 uncultured Ureaplasma sp. | reverse complement strand
ATAACTGTAACAATGTAAACAATGTCATTTTTGGCTACCATCTTTAGTTAATCCATATTTTTGTAGTTTATGACAACATTTTGGACAATATCTATTACCATTTTTAACCTTCTTTTATAGAACTATATCATGTGTATATAGTTCAAGCATTTTTTGTAATCTTATATATGTATACAATGTATACATATATATTTTTTTTATTTTTTTTTAAATTTTGCTCACTTTTTGCAACATTACTCGTAAGATAGATGTTTGAATTATTTTGTGGTTTGTTATTTATCTTTTTGAGCAAAAATATCAATGGCATTTGATCTTAATTGATTAATTAATTGTTCTGCACTTATTCTGTATAGTTCCCTAACTTTATCAAAAACATATTTAACATATTGTGGTATGTTTTGTTTTCCTCTAAAAGGCACAGGAGCTAAATAAGGACAATCAGTTTCAATTAATAGTCTATTAATTGGGATAACTTGAATTGCTTCTAAAAGGTCATCAATTTTTTTGTTGAATGTTAATATACCATTAACAGCAATATAGCAGCCCATATCAAGATATTTTGATGCTATTTCGGCTGATGCTGAAAAACAATGAACTATTTTAGCAATTCCTTTAGCATGTTCATTTAAAATAGTAATAGCGTCTTCATGCGCATCGCGAATGTGAAGTTCTAATGGTAAATGATATTTTTTAGCCAACTCTATCATTTTAATAAATACTTGCTTTTGAATGTTTTTGTCAAGATCATAAGTATAGTCTAAACCTACTTCACCAATTGCAATGATGCTACCATCATTTAGTTTTAATATTTCATCGATTAAATTTTTGCATTCTTCTGGAGTATGATTTTTTATTTCTTCAGGATGAAAACCAACAGTACAAAATACATTTGTGTATTTTTGTGCTTGTTTAAAACCAACTAAAGAATCTTCAGCTCCAGTACCAATTGCATTTATCAAAATCTTTTGATTTTTACAATCTTCAATTATTTGTTCTGCAATATCTAGCAATGGTTTACTGTTTATATGAGTATGCGTGTCATAACAGTTATATTCTTTAATAATTTCAACAAAATTTTTCATAAAGATTTTTATTTGAAATTAATTATATTAATTTTGATTGTTTCTTTTAATTTTCATTTCTATAAGCAAAATAAAAAAATCAGCACAAAAAGTACTGATTTCAATTTTATGGAGCAGATGACGGGAATCGAACCCGCATACTAGCCTTGGCAAGGCCATATTCTACCATTGAATTACATCTGCACTATTATAAATCATACCATAAATAATTGTTTTTGTTTAATTTAGTACTTAGGTAATACAAAAAATAAGCTACTAAATTATTTAACATATAATATATATATTATGAAAACAGTCCAAATTAAAGACATTAAGTCAGTCATTATTGATAAAAAATTACAAAATGAACAAATAACAGTAAAATGCTGAATTCGTACAAACCGTGATAGTGGTAAAATTGGATTTATCGAAGGCTATGATGGAAGTACATTAGATGGTATTCAAATTGTTTACAAAAAAGAAGTTACTAAAAATTTTGAAGAAGCTAAAACAGCTCGTATCGCTTCAGCTATCAAAGTTATTGGTAAAGTTTCTATTAATGAAAAAGTTCCAGCAGGATATGAAAGTATTGCTGATGAGTTTGTTTTGTTAAAACAAGCTGATGAAGATTATCCATTGCAAAAGAAACAACATACTATGGAGTTCTTGCGTGAAAATGCACATTTACGTATAAGAACTTATACAATGCAAGCAATTATGAAAGTAAGAAGTAAACTTGCTTACTCTATTCATAAATTTTTCCAAGAAAATGGATTTATGTGAGTAGCTAGTCCAATTTTAACTTCTAATGACTGCGAAGGTGCTGGAGAAAGTTTTTTAATTGAAGAAAATAAAGATGCACCATTCTTTGTGCCACAAGCTAAGTTAACTGTTTCAGGACAATTAAATGCTGAAAGTTATGCACAAGGGTTTGGAAGAGTTTATACTTTTGGTCCAACTTTTAGAGCAGATCGTTCACATACAAATCGCCACTTAGCTGAATTCTGAATGGTTGAACCTGAGATTGCATTCATTGATTTAGAACAATTAATGTCAATTATTGAAGCATTCATTAAAACAGTAGTTCAAGATATGCTAACTGAATGTCGTGATGCTATTGATTTCTTTGCTAAGAATAACCCTGATATTCTTAACCGCTTAACTAAATTGGTAGAAAAGAAATTTATCCGTGTTTCCTATGAGGAAGGAATTGATATTTTAAAAAAAGCTGTAGCTGATGGTCATAATTTTGAAGATAAGAACATTTACTTCGGTAAAGATTTGGCTTCTGAACATGAGAGATACATTTGTGAAAAAATTTATAATGCACCTGTCTTCCTATACAACTATCCAAAAGACATTAAAGCATTCTATATGAAGTTGAACAAGGATAATAGAACAGTTGCAGCTGTTGACTTATTAGTTCCTGGAATTGGTGAAATTGTTGGAGGAAGTCAACGTGAGGACGATATGGAAAAACTTCAAGAACAAGTTAAAGTTAAGAATATTGATCCTAAATCAATTCAATGATATCTTGATTTAAGAAAATATGGTTATGATTCAAGTGCTGGATTTGGATTAGGTTTTGAACGTTTACTCATGTATATTTTAGGACTTGAAAACATTCGTGATGCAATTCCATTCCCAAGATATGAAGGAAAATTAACATTTTAATTCATGGAAAAAATATCTAAAAAATCAATTCCTAATATATTAACTATCGTTAGGATAATTCTTGCAGTTTTTGCTATTTTGTTTGTGTGTATTTACAATTACAAATCTTGACTAACAGAAGCATTTTGATATACGTTTAATGACGGTACAAAAGTTGCAGTGCCAATCACATACATTCTTGCTGGTGCTTTCTTTGTAATTGCTTGCATTACTGATTTAATGGATGGCCAATTAGCAAGGAAATATCATTGGATATCTGATTTTGGGAAATTATGAGATCCAATTGCTGATAAAATATTAATTAATGGTGTATTAATTGGTTTAGCAGTAAATGGATCAATCCCAGTTTTTATTCCTATCATTATGATTTGCCGCGATATTATTGTTGATGCTTCAAGAATGTATGCATCAACAAAAGGAAAAGTTGTTGCCGCTAATATTTGGGGTAAATTAAAAACAGTATTCCAAATGATTGCAATCATTCTAATATTGTTTTCTTTTGGTATTGTTTCTAACAATTTAGTATTCCAATATTTAGTACAAAACTTTTTTCTTTTAGTTGCAACTGTTTTCTCTGTAGTTTCTGGTGTTATTTATGAAGTTCAAATTTTTAAAAAGGAAAAACATGCAAATGAGCAACAAAAAGCTAGCTAATAAAAAATACGAATGAGATTTAGAAGATTTACTTAAAAATAAATCAGTTGATGAATTGTTTAATGAATGAGTAGCAAAACAAAAAGAAGTTTTGAAACTTTATCCATCTTTTTATAAAACATTAGCTAATTTTCGCAAATGAATGAAACTTGACGATGAACTAGAAGTAATCGAAAATAGGTTAGATAATTATGTTGGTAATAAGTTAAATGAAGATTTAATTAGCAACCAATGATTAGGTTTAGCACAAAAAATAAATATTGTTTCGAATCAAATTTCATCACAAATGTCTGATTATGAAAACATTGTAATCAAAAACAAAAAACTGATTCAAAGTTATTTGACTAAACCAGATTTAAAAAAATATCAAAAAGCATTTGATGATACATTTAAATTAGAACCACATATTCTAACACCAGAGGTTGAAAAAGCTTTATCAAAAATTAGTTTAGCAACCGGTGGTATTGGTCATGTTTTTTCAACTTTAACTGATAGTGATTTAAAATTTGCATCTGTAAAAAATAAAGATGGTAAATTAATCGAAATCAAAACAGTAAGTGATGTTACCAGATATTTAAAAAGTACTGATCGTGTTTTGAGAAAGAATGTTTGGATTAGCTTTCATTCAGCTTATGACAAAATTTCAAATACACTTGCACAAACATTGTATTACACTTATTTAAAATTTAATTCTTATGCTAAACTTAGAAACTTTAAAAATTATGTAGATGCATCTACTTTTTCTGATGAAATATCTGAAGAATTTATACTAAACTTGTATAAGAATGTTGAAGGTTTTAAAGAAATTCACACTTTATATAAACAACAGATTAACAGATTATTAACCAAACAATTAAAGTTAAAGAAACTTGAACCATGAGATGGTTCAATGGATTTAATTGCTAAACCTATTAATGTAACTATTGAAGATACAAAGAAAATTGTTTTGGAAGCATTAAAACCACTTGGCGAAGAATATTTATCACATATTAGAACAGCATTTAACGAAAGATGAATTTCTTGATTACCTAAAGAAAACAAATTGACTGGCGCTTATTCTATTGGTGGAATCAAAGGATTGGATAAATTCTATATTTTAATGAACTTTGATGGTACTATGAATTCAGTAGAAACCATAACACATGAACTTGGTCATTCAATGAATTCATATTATTCGTCTAAAGCACAAGAAGTTTATGTTGATACATGTATTTTTTATGCAGAAATTGCAAAGACACAAATAGATAAAGTTAAGCAGAATATCGACTTTGTTTATATAGACATTCGCACACTTAAATCGGAGAGAGCGCAATTGAAATTTTATAGCGTACTTCAGCCAGCACATATTCTTAAGCAGAGTAAATTTGTCGATTCTAATAAGCTTAATACGGCCTTCTATAATGAATTGCTACATATTATTGGTTTGGAGGAACATAAAAAGGATGGTAAAAATGTGATTGAACGTAAACCGGCTGCTCGAAGAAACACATATTCACTCTTAGAAAGTACGATTTATCAGTTAGATGATATTTTCAATGAGGAAGAGAAATTTGATATTGCATTGAATCTTGTAATAACATGGGTCAACCGTGTTTTATTCCTAAAACTTTTGGAGAGTCAACTAATTAGTTATCACGGGCGTAAATCCTCAGACCAATATCGTTTCTTGGACATTCACACCATAAGAAGTTTTGATGAA
>CADAXN010000027.1 GCA_902791895.1 uncultured Ureaplasma sp. | reverse complement strand
ATATAAATATGAAAAAAACTTAGAAATTTAAAAATAATTAATTATCGATTACCATCATTGTGCAACAACACATAGTATTCTGGAATGTTTTTTCATCAAATTATTATTCCTAAATTTAATTAACATTCGACAATATTTATGTATAATACTTAAGCAATATGCCAAAGACAGTAACGAGCATTGATATGCTTTAATAATGTTACCGAGGTTATATAAAGTTATTTTTTATACCCTAAAAAGCTTGGCATAATTCAAATTATGTCGAGCTTTTTGTTTAGCTATTGCAAAAATTATGAAAGGAAAAGATTGTGAAAGCAATAATTCAAGAAAAAATTAATGATGTTGAAACATTAGTTAATGATCTTAAGGGTGCTACTAGTATTCTTGCTTTTGAGTACCACACTGTTCCTGCTAAAGAAATTACAGCAGTTAGACGTGAGTTACACAAAAACAACGCTAAGATGTATGTTGCAAAAAACAACATTTTCAATCGTGCTTTTAAATTAGCTAACATCTCATTAAATGAACTTACAGGTCCAAATGCAATTATTATTGCTCATGGTGATGAAATTGCACCTTTTAAAGAAGTTCACAAATTAATCGGAAATTATAAACAAGTTGTTTATAAACAAGGTATGATTAGTAACTCTCCAGTTGCTCCTGAACAATTAGCTCAAATTGCTAAAATTCCTTCAAGAGCTGGATTATACTCTATGCTTTTATCTTGTTTACAAGGACCAATCCGTAATTTTCTTTACGGTTTAAAATCTGTTGGTGAAAAGAAACCGCAATAATTATTTATCAAAGGAAAATAAACTATGGCAAAATTAACAAAAGAAGAAATTATTAGTTCATTAAAAGAAATGACTTTATTAGAAATCAATGACTTAATCAAAGCAATTGAGACTGAATTTGGTGTAAGTGCTGCTGCCCCTGTTGCAGCAGCAGCCGCTGCTGCAACTACTGAAGCTCCAACAAGCGTAAAAATTACATTAGTTGATGCTGGAGCTCAAAAAGTTGCAGTTATTAAAACATACCGTGAAATTACTGGTGTTGGTTTAATGGAAGCTAAAACTGCAGTTGAAAAAGTTCCTGCTAAGATTAAAGAAGGACTTAAACCAGAAGAAGCAGAAGAAATGAAAAAGAAATTTGAAGCCGTTGGTGCTAAAGTTAAAGTTGAAGCTGAATAATTCCCGAATAGGATACATTAACCAATAAATATGTCTATCTCAAAAGAATTTAAAGCACAATTAATTAATCAATACGGTAGTAACAAGAAGAACACTGGTTCAATTGCTACACAAATAGCAATTTTAACTGCTGAAATCAATGCGATTACACTTCATATAAATGCTAATCACAAAGATTATTCATCAAAACGTGGTCTTTATAAAAAAGTTCAACAACGTAGACGTTTATTAAAATATTTAATGGACAAAGATATTGAACAATATCGTAGTTTGATTAAAGATTTAGGTTTAAGAAACTAGTATCTAAATTAACTAAATAACGTAAATATAACTAACTATTCGACAGGTTAGTTATATTTTTTTATAAAACTTCTAATTTTACCCATATTTATATATGTATGACCATTACATATCAAAATCATGAGAATCATTGTGGTATCTGTGTAATTAATAGTCTCATTCAGCACTATTTTAAGCAAAATAATTTTAATCAATTACTATCTGATGCTAACATAGTTAGCAATGGATTAAGTATTTATGATTTTGAATCATTATGCTTAAAATATGGGATCATTGCTGAATCATATGAAACTAATTGTCAAGAACTTGAACAATTACAAACCAAAGATTATTTTGTATTAATGATTGAACGGAATAATGATAACCATTATGTCATAGCTAAAAAAGTTAGCAATGGAGTTAAAATATTTGATTCCGCAAATGGAGAATATATTTTAAGTTATGAACAATTAGCCAAAGTATTTTGTAATATTTTTATAAAGATATCAAAAGCCAAATTAACTAAAGAAATCAATCTTAATCAGAAACAGTGGATTAATTCATTAAATGTTAAATATATTTTACTAGTTGTCTTAATGCAAATTCTTATTGCAGGATTGAGCATTAGTTTTGGTTTATTAATCAATTATGTGTTAGATTTATGTGTAATTAGTGGTAATATTAAAAACTTATTAATTATTAGTCTTAGCTTTGCTGTTATTAGTCTCTTAAAATATTTGTTTAACTATTTATTAACTTTGTACAATAGCTGTTATTTAAAAGAGGAATATTATTTCTATAAAGACAAAGTTTTTAAACATTTGTTTAATAAGAAAAGCAATTTCTTTCAAAAAATTTATAAGAGCAATTTCTTTATGCTAAACACAGCAATTATAACGATGTGTCAATTCAATTTAACAGTTGTTCCTAATTTAATTGCTAACTATTTGATTGTAATAGTTTGCTTAGTTATTTTAATTATTAATAATCCATTATTTTTAGTTCCAGTAATCTGCATGGTTATTTTTCAAATTTTTTATTCAATTATTGATATCAATATTCAAAAAAAGAATTTGGAAACAAATATTCTTAATGCAAGTAAAATCAATATTTATTCAAATAAATATATTCAAAATAATAATGGTTATAACAATTGCTTTGTTATAGACGAACTGACAAATAATTTAAATAACGAATTTAATGTTAGCTTGAAGAATAATTTATTCCAATCAATAAAATCTAGCAAACTTTCTTGTATCTATAATTTTTTTCAAGATGCAATCTACATTTTAACAGTATTTATTGGGATCATTATGATTTGAAAAAATGATAATTTATCCATTGGTCAGATATTGTTCATCATTAATACTCATCTTATACTATCAAATAGTATTATGGAGATTGCTCATTTTTTTAGTCAAAGATTGGTATATAAGAAAATGTATAACATCTTTAGTGAATTTTACGAAGTCGATAATATTGTTAACAAATCAAAAATTGTAATTGATAATATATTTTCTATCAAGCAGATAAATAAAGGAAATACAACTGAATTTACAAACGGAAAGCCTTGTAAACGGAATAGTATTTTATCATTTACGAATCAATTATTAAATCGTTGTCAAATCGATAAATCAGTTATAAAAATTAACGATATAGATTCTAACAAAATAAGTCAAAAGTGATTAATAGAGAACGTGTGCTATTTAAGCGATGAAATTAACTTTTTAATAAAAGAATTAGATTACAACCATATTCGTTTAAATCAATTGATAATTGAATCTATTCGTCAATTTAATATTAGTTTTGAAAAACCAAAAAACAAAAATGAAGTTATGGTTTTAAATCTTATAAGTTTATTGAATGTTAAGAACAAAATAATAATTCTTGATAAATGTTTAGTAAACTTTAATAAACGAGAAAAGAAATTTATCAAAGAAAAAATAATTTTTGAATTAACAAAAAACAATTTTGTAATTTTAAATGAGTAATATTAACTTATGAAATATTAAAATTTGATTTTTCCAGCAAAAATATTTCTTAAAAAGTATTCAACAGCAATCATTGCTCTAACATCGTTATCACAATATTTACCTAAATTTTCTTTTGTGATTGCTCATTCTTTATCATTTAATAGACCAAAAAATCTTTTTGTTGAAGCGGATTGAGCCTCACCACCATTAGTTATTTGTTCAAGTTCTGTTTTATAGTTTTTACAACCAGTATCCTTAAATGATTTCAAATCATATTTTTCAACTAAAGGTAATATCTTCTTAATTGAATAAAAACCTTTTAATTCTTTGAAAATAACAGCAATATTTTCAGTAGATTTTATGTTGAATAAATCTGCTAAATCGTAAATATTACTAATAATGATTTCAACTTTTTGGTTGTAAATAGGTTCATTTATATATTGAGCCATTTCTTTTAATCTTGTTTGTTCAAAACTTTTGTTATAAACAACATAAGAGTACTCACGGCATTTATTTAGGTTTTTATCAGGCATGATTGAATCAATAATCATTTTGAAATCATCTTTACTAATACCATTAATTGGATCAACAACAATATATGGTACCAATTTCAAATTTTTATCTCCGTGATCAAAGATAATTGATACTTGGTTAACAACTTGCATAAATGGCGGATAGTTATTAACTGCCCTTGTAGCAATATTTAATGATTCAAAATCAAAATATACTTTTTTTGGTTTAAGTTTATTAAAGAATAAAACTGAAGTTTCTTCATATGAACAGTTATAGATAGAAGAATGATTGCAAACACCTTTTAAGTATTTCATCATTCTTTTTTCTACACTTTCTTTATCTGCTGTAGCGACATCTACCATTCATTTAATAAATTCATCATCAGTCTTGTTAAGAATGCCTTGATTATTACAATAATCAATTGCATCTTTGTAACATATAAAATTTCCTGAAAATTGTAATGCTGGAAATTTATTAACACCTTTAGTGTCATATAGAAAATAGTAATAATCTCTTAAAGCTAATCAGTAGTCATTATTTTTGACTTTTGATTTGTAACAAATATTTGGTTCTAAACTTGGATACTTACTACTTGGGGCAAAATTATACAATTCATCAATAATACTTCAAAACTTGTCATCAGAAGCTAAATATTGCTCATAAAATTCATCATAAATTTTAGCGGATCTAGGTTTTAAGGATTGCTCATTTCCTAACAAAGATTTTATTGAACAATCTTCATGAGAAAAACTAGAACTTGTTCCTTCTTTAATTGCAGCTTTAATTTTAATTTTTTCTTCAAAAGATAAATCTAATTTTTTTACACCTTGTGTGTCAAAACCAGTTTTAGAAATTGAACAATTTCTAGTTAAAACAAAACTTAATTCTCTTAATTTCGAAAGTTCATATTTTATTAAACATAAATAGTAATCATCGATATAATAATTTTCACCTTTGAGAGATTCAGATAAAACTTGATTTTGGTAGTAAACATCTACTAAGTGATTGATTTTTGGATTTGTAGTACCTTTTGTTTCAATAATAATCAATTTACCATTGTTTTGGATTAAAGCATCAGGTTTAGCAATCGCTTTATTTTTGGCAATAAATGTTGGTTGAAACATAATTGAATAT
>CADAXN010000026.1 GCA_902791895.1 uncultured Ureaplasma sp. | reverse complement strand
TAAATTGCAAAATATAGACAGAGAGCAAGTATGTACAAAGACAAGATATATATACACCAATTAATTGAAAAAGATTGATACCACTTTTGAAAACAAAATAATTTATTTGAACCAAAAAGTTTAAAAGAAAACAACAAACTTTATAGTATTATTTTGCCCCCTCCTAACATTACTGGTCATTTACATTTAGGACATGCTTGAGATGGTACAATTCAAGATGTATTAATCCGTTATAAAAAACTTTGTGGTTATAATGTTTGTTGATTTTCTGGTACTGATCATGCCGGAATATCTACCCAAACAAAGTTTGATAAAATCGTCAAACAACAAAAGCTAACATTCAAAAATTCTGACCAATACATGGAAAACCTTAAGAATTGAGCACTTGAACAAAGAAAATATATTCATGACCAATGAGCTCAATTAGGTTTTGCTTTAAGTTATGATTATGAGTCATATACATTAGACGAGAATGTTAAAGAACTAACTAGCAAAGTTTTTATTGATTTATATAATAAAGGTTTGATTTATCAAGATTATAAATTGACTAACTGAGATATTAAACTAAAAACAGCAATTAGTGATATTGAAGTTATTTACAAAGAAACAAGCTCAAAAATGTACTACTTTAAGTATTACATTGATGGAACTAAAGATTATCTTGTTGTAGCTACAACAAGACCAGAAACAATGTTTGGCGATACTAATGTCTTTATCAATCCAAAAGACAAAAGATACACAAAATATTTACACAAATTTGCAATTAATCCCGTTAATAATCAGAAACTAGAAATTTTAAGTGATGATTATATTGATATGGAGTTCGGTACTGGAGCTATGAAATGTACTCCAGCTCATGACTTTAATGATTATGAGTTAGCCAAAAAACATAACATAAAAAAGTATTATTCTGTTATGAATAATGATGGAACTTTAAACGGTCATTGTGTTATTAATAATGTTTCATATGAAGGCATTGATCGTTTAAAAGCTCGTGATGCAATTGTAAAACAATTGGCTTCATTAAACTTATTAATTAAAGTTGAAGATCACATTAACAATATAGGTTATAGTGAAAGAACTGACGAGTTAATAGAACCATTGCTTTCTAAACAATGGTTTGTTAAAATGAAACCAATTGTTAAGGAATTAAGACAGACACTTAAAAACAATCCAAATAAATTGACATTTGTTCCTAAAAGGTTTGAGCAAACAATAAATACTTGATTCGACAATATTAATGATTGATGTATTTCACGTCAATTATTATGAGGTCATAAAATTCCAGCATACTACCATAACAAAACTAACGAATTATATGTTGGTAATAAACCACCAAAAGGTTATGTTCAAGAGAATGGTGTATTAGATACATGATTCTCTTCTGGTCTATGACCAGTTGTTACAACTATCTATAACAAGAATGGTAATATGGCAAAATATTATCCAATTGATGTTTTAGTAACTGCATATGATATTTTGTTTTTCTGAGTAGCAAGAATGCTATTTCAATGTAATAATTTAACTTCAGAAATTCCATTTAAAAATGTTTTAGTTCATGGACTAATCCGTGATGAACAAAATCGTAAGATGTCAAAATCTTTAGGTAACGGTATTGAACCTGAAACTGTAATTGAACAATATGGCGCTGATGCTTTAAGACTATATTTGATTTCAAGTTCAACAATGGGAGAAGACTTAAGATTCTCTATGAGCAAAATTTCATACATGTCTAATTTTTTGAACAAGGCATGAAACATTCATAATTATTTAAATAATTATGAGTCTGATGTTAAATTAACAAAATTAACCCATCCATTAAACAAATGAATCTATACACAATTCAGTAATTTGATTAGCAAAGTTAATAAGTTATTTAACCAATATAATTTTTCAGTTTTAACTAATGATTTAATTGATTTTACTTGAAATGTTTTTGCCAACAACTATCTAGAATTAATTCATCCATTACTTAATGATGAATTGTACGGTAAAGAAACAATAGCAGTTGCTAAATTAATTTTTAAAAACATTTTGATTGCTATTCATCCGTTCTGTCCATTTATAACTGAAAATATTTATCAAATTATGTTCAAAGAACAAATTTCAATCATGAACGAATGCTATTTTAAACCTAATGATAAATTAATTGATCAAGAAGCAACTGGAGTAATTGAAAAGTTACTTCCAATAATTGGCAAAATTCGTGAATTAAGAATTAAACACAATATTAAAAAAACTAATATCATCAATATTAATCTAATTGACAAAATATTGGTTAAACATTCAAAGTTTATTCAAGATTTCTTGAATAATTACAAAATTTGAACTAGCAAAATTAGTTCTAAACGTATCAATAATGATTGAGACATTATTAATCTAGGTGAATCAATTATTGAATATGAAAATAAGTTTGTTTCTAAGGATGATGAGCTTGATAGATTGCAGAAACAAAAATCAATCTTAGAAGCAGAAATAGCTCGTTCTAAACAAATCTTAGCAAATAAAAATTTTATTTCTAAAGCTCCTGTTAGTAAAGTTGAATTAGAAAAATCAAAATTTGAAAAATATCAAGAAGAATATAAAGTAATTCTTTCTGCAATTGCTAAGTTAAAAGCAAAATAATTCCGTTATTTTTCCGTATTTATCTTGGAATATTTCCAAGATTTTTTCGTACATATTATGCATTTTATGGAACTAAAATATAAAAGTTATGGAAAAATACACAAGAGAATTAATTTACTTATTTCGACATGAATCACTACAAAGTGCATTAAATCTTTTATATGGAAAATATTTTAATGTTCTTGTAAGAGCCACTGCTAAGTATTATTATCAATACTACAAAAATTATTTCCATCTTAGCTTACAAGATATTCAATCAATCTGTTATGAAAATTTCATAAACATTATTTACACTTTTGATTTAAATAGTTTTAAATACACATTTCCCCAGTTTTTATTTATCGTTAATCGCTCTTATTTTCGTGATTTAATGCTCCGCTATTTAAACAATAATGGTCAATTTGTTTTATCCAATGCTTATCAATATGGAAATATTGACATATTGTCGAGCCAAATTAATAATTGTCATCAGCAAAAATATAAAACGGATGATGATGCTATTTTAAAAATTTTAATTTCTGATATTATTGAATATGCAAAAAGATTTGCATATTTAAATTTTAAAGGCGAAGTAATTAAAATATTTCAATTTTGGATAAAAGGAATTAAACCAGAAAAGTTTTATAAGCAAACGAAGTTTACTTATCGAAAAGTAATGAGTATTATTACTTCAATTTCTAGAAAAATTAATATCGCCATCATTAACAGATTCAAATTTAAAGTAGAACATATTCCTTTAAATTTTTGTTTAAGAATTCAAGGATTTTAATATTATTTGCAATTTTCTTTATTATTAATTAAATATATAATATTTGTAATCCATATTAAAAAAGGGGATATTAATGTCAAAAATTTGATTTAAAGAATGGGATGGATTCAAACCAGGACGTTGATGCGATGAAATTGATACTCGTGGTTTCATTCAATTAAACTATACACCTTATGAAGGTGATGATAGTTTCTTAGCAGGACCTACTAAAGCTACACAATACTTATGAAATCGTGTACTTGAACTTTCTAAAAAAGAACGTGCAGCTGGTGGTGTTTTAGCTATGGATTCACGCGCTTCAACAATTGATGCTTATGATGCTGGTTATCTTTCAGATAAAACTCATCGTAACTATGAAAAAATTGTTGGTGTTCAAACTGATGAACCTTTTAAAAGAGCTTATATGCCAAAAGGTGGAGTTAGAATGGCAGACCAAGCTGCTCAAAGCTACGGCTTTAAATCTGATCCAAAAATTGTAGAGATTTACACTAAGTATGTAAAAACTCATAACCAAGCAGTATTTGAAGCATATACTGATGAAATGCGTACTGCACGTCATACACATATTATGACTGGTTTACCTGATGCTTATTCTCGTGGTCGTATTATCGGTGATTATCGTAGAATCGCATTATATGGTATTGATTATTTAATCAATGAAAAAATTGAACAAAGAAATAACTTAACTGATGTTATGAGTGATGACATCATTCGTTTAAGAGAAGAAACAGCTGACCAAATTAATGCACTTAAATTAATGAAGAAAATGGCATTAGCTTATGGAGATGATATCTCTAAACCAGCTAAAAATGCTCGTGAAGCTATTCAATGATTATATTACGGTTACTTATCAGCAGTTAAAGACCAAAACGGGGCTGCTATGTCAGTTGGTAGAAACTCAACTTTCTTAGATATTTTTATTGAACGTGATCTTAAAAAAGGTGTAATTACTGAACAAGAAGCTCAAGAGTTAATGGATCAATATGTAATGAAATTACGTATCATTAAATTCATGAGAACTCCTGAATATAATGATATCTTTTCAGGTGATCCTATTTGAGCTACTGAATCAATTGGTGGTATGGGAATTGATGGAAGAACTTTAATTACTAAAAACTCTTTCCGTATTATTCACACATTAAGTAATATTGGACCAGCTCCAGAACCAAACTTAACAATTTTATGATCACCACGTTTGCCAATTGGATTTAAACGCTTCTGTGCTTCATATTCAATTAAATACTCATCAATGCAATATGAATCTGATGAACTAATGCGTGTAACACATGGTGATGATTATGCAATCGCATGTTGTGTTTCACCAATGAAAATTGGAAAGCAAATGCAATTCTTTGGTGCTAGAGCTAACTTAGCTAAAGCACTATTATATGCAATCAATGGTGGCTATGATGAAATATTATCTGTAAAAGACCCAGCTAATGTTGAAAAATATCACTTAGGTCCTAAACTACCTCAATTACCAACTGATAGCAAATCAGCACTAAACTATGCTGTAATTCGTGATCGATTCCATGATGTAATGGTTTGATTAGCTAAACTTTACATTAACACCTTAAACATTATCCATTACATGCACGATAAATACTTCTATGAAGCTGCTGAAATGGCATTACATGATATTGAAGTATATCGTTTCTTTGCAACAGGTATTGCTGGATTAAGCGTTGTTGTTGATTCATTATCTGCAATTAAATATGCTAAAGTTTACCCAGTTTGAAAGAAACTACCAAATGGTAGAAGTGTTGCTATTGGATTTAAAGTAAAAGGTGATTTCCCAACTTATGGTAATGATGATGACCGCGTTGATTCAATAGCAATTGAAATTATTAAAGAATTCATTACTGAATTGAAAAAACACAAAACTTACCGTGGTGGACACGTTACAACATCAATTCTAACTATTACTTCTAATGTAATGTATGGAAGAAATACTGGATCAACTCCTGATGGTAGAATTGCTGGTCAACCATTTGCACCAGGTGCAAACCCAATGCACGGTAGAGACCATACTGGTGCTGTAGCTTCGCTTTCATCAGTAGCTAAGATTCCATTCAAATATGCTGCTGATGGAATTTCTAACACTTTCTCAATCATTCCTAATGCTTTAGGAAAAGATGATATGGTAGTTATTTCTGGCAAAGATTTAGATCTTAACGCTATTAAAAAAACTGCAAAAACAAAAAAGAAATAATTAGAAATTATAACCATTTAAATTTTGAAGATGTTTGTCTCTTAACAAACATTTTT
>CADAXN010000025.1 GCA_902791895.1 uncultured Ureaplasma sp. | reverse complement strand
AAAATGACAGATTTAAGTTTGAACATCAAGAAGTTATTCCTTATGCACGTAGTGGTGGTAGCTTAACCAGTGGTACTGCTGCCAGTTTCTTTGAAGGAAGTCACTTCAAAAACTATTCAGAAGGATTGACAGAAGCACAAAAAACTGCTTTTGTTAATGGTAACTATGGTAAAGATTTTAGATTGTATGATACTGATGAAGCAAATTCACGTGCTTGATCTGTATTTAACAAAAACAATATTCCTGGTTCAATGATTTATTTATCATCAAGTTTTGTTCAAAAAAACTATGATTTGATTAAATCAAGTAATTGTGGTATCTTAGCTTATAAGAATTATGAATATGATGTAGAGGATATTAATATTCATTACAATTTCTTCCGTCCACTTAATTTGATGTTAAGTATTAACTCAAACATACAAACACAAAAATTTATTCAAGATGTCATTAATTATTCAATGCACGTTGGTTTCACAAATTTAGGTGCAAAAGGCATTAGTCAAAATCAGTATAAAAGCATGATGTCAATCGACTCTAACTTTTGAGTGGATGATGTTACTCTAATGAACCAAAGAGATTCATCATGAGATCAAGATAATACCGTTTTTGGAGCAATAGAATAGTATGATTACAAAATTAGAGAAGAGTTCTATTGATACAAGAAAAACTAGAGCTGATAAAACTAGTAAAATTATCACTTCTACTCTTGCTTGACTATTCTCATTAGTCTTTGTAGCTTTAATTGGTTTCATTATATACGCATCAGTTCCTGGTTTCCAATTCTATGGTTTTGTTAATATTCTTTTCTCAGGAAAGTTTGATTTAAGTGAAAATCAAGCAAGTATCTGGTTACCAATGACTATAACATTATTAACAACATTTATTGCCATTATTATTGCTGGACCTTTAGGAATTAAATCTTCCGTATTTATCAAATATCGAATTCCACAAAAATACCAAAAACCACTAAGAATAGCAATAGAGTTGCTTGCTGATATTCCATCAGTAATCTTTGGTTTATTCGCAATTCAAGCTTTAGGAACTATTACTGGAAGTATTTTTGGTGTTGGAAAAAGTTTTAGTATATTAACCGCTTCATTCATGTTAAGTTTTATGATTTTACCAACCATTGTTTCGTTAAGTTTGAATGCTTTAGATGGTGTAAGCAATGATTTGTTAACTAGTGCAATGGTTTTAGGAAATACTAAAACTAAAGCTATATATCGTATTTGTAAAAAAGAATGCCGTAATGGAATTACAGTTGGAATAATTATGGCAATTAGCCGTGCAATTGGTGAAACAATGGCAGTAAGTATGATCTTACAATCGCAAATGTATAATAATACATTTGATGGTGGCTTCTTAGAAATATTGACTAGTGGTTTAAGAACATTAGGTGCACTTATATCTGCTAACATGTTTGCCGAATCAGGTGGACCTACATTGCAAGGATTGTTATTTGCTTTCGGAATTGTAATGTTTATTATTGTTTTAATTTTGAATGCTATTGCAATGCGAATAACTAAGAAAAAAGACGCTAGTAAAAATGCTAGAGTTAGAAATGCTATTGCCGGATTTGTACTATTTATTCCAAACAAAATCAAAATTCTTTGAGAAAAAATAACTTACCATTCAAAAATTAGCAAATCGAATGTTTCTGAATATGTTGGAACTAGAGTTTCAAAAAATAAAGCTATTCATTTGTATGATTATTGAAAATTATTCTGGGAATGATTTTCAATCATTTTAACCTTAGTATTCTTAGCTTGAATTCTTGAAAACATTCTTGTATTAGGCGGAGTTGGAGTAGCAAGCAAATACTCGAGTGTTGTTAGTTTCGTTAAAGATACAACTGGTCAAGCCTTTGTTAATACCTTGCTGATTATTTTAATTGCAATTGGTATTGGTTTTCCTTTATCACTCCTAATTGCAATATATTTAAGCGAATTTGCTAAAGAGGGTAGATTAAAGAAAACTTTATTATTCTTTATTGACTCTTTAGGAGCTACTCCGAGCATTTTATTTGGTATGTTTGGACTTATCTTCTTTATTCAAACATTAGGTCTAACAAGCCAAGGAGCTGCTGGAAAAAGTTTAATTGCTGGTGTTTTTACAATATTAATTGTTATTCTACCAACATTCATAAGAACTATCCAACAGTCTTTACAATCTGTTCCTCAAGAGTTGCGAATCAATTCATATGCATTAGGTGCTGGAAGATGAGAAACTGTTAGAAAGATTGTACTTCCAATGGCAGCACAAGGTGTAAGAACAAGCATTGTTCTTTCAATTGGAAGAATTTTAGCAGAAACTGCACCATTGTATTTAACAAGCGGTTTAGCAAGTAGTTCATCAATTTCCATAATCAGTGAAGGTCAAACACTAACTACAAGAATTTATGCTCAAATTTATGAAACTGACATGACTAAAGCTAGCTCAATCATGTATGAATGTGCATTCATTACAATGATTTTAGTCTTAGCAATCATTCTTATTGTTCACGTTCTCATTCCATGATATTATCGCTACAAGGCAAAAAGAGAAAAAGATCGATATGATTCTATGAAGCGGATAAATGCAAAGAATGAAAAGAATCAAAAAAACGAAAAATTTCCGCAAGATTTAAAACAAAATAAAAATCGTAAAAAATTCTTATTATTCAACAATTATTTTAAAAACATATTCAAACCAAAATCTCAATTTCTTTTCTTTAGAAATAGGTGCTAATAATGAAAAAAAATAAAAAAACTAAATACTATCAGAAAGATAAAGTCAAACAGGAATTAACGCAACTTGAAACTGATTACGTTAATAAGTTACAAGATGCTAAAAACACCTGCAAGATTAAACTTGCAGATCTTAAGCAAGAACCTGATAAATTTAATTTTAAAGCAAAAACTAAAGCATTAAAAGAAAAATACCTAGTAGAGAAATCCGAAATTATGGAATGATACAAAAAAGAGAAAGTTAAGATTAAGGAAGACAATTTTATTAGTCTTGATCAAGAACAACTTGATCAAATTAAAGCTAAAAAATTGTTTGAATCTAGTAAAATTCGTCGCTTCTTTGGAAGAATTGCTTTAAATAAAAATCAAAAAGCAATTTTAAAAGAAATGATAAAAAAACAAGATGAACTTTTTAATAATATCAACGAAAAGTTTGACCATAAAAATGTTTTTGAAACTAATCATTTTAATTTCTTTTATGGTAATGTTCAAGCATTGTTTGATATAAATATCAAAATCAAACGAAAAAAAGTTACAACATTTATTGGCCCTAGTGGTTGTGGTAAATCAACATTTTTAAAATGTTTAAATAGAATGAATGATCAAGTCCCTGGAAGTCATTTTGATGGAAGTATCTATTTTAACGATGGAACAAATTTGTACTCCAAAAACTTAAATCCATTGATTCTAACAACTAAAGTTGGAATGGTTTTCCAAAAAGCAACTCCATTCCCAATGAGCATTTATGATAACATTGCTTATGGACCTCGTTCACATGGAATCTTGCAAAAAGATTTATTAGATAAAATTGTTAAAGAATCACTACAATCAGCAGCATTATGAGATGAAGTTAGTCATAAACTCTTCTCACCAGCTACTGCATTAAGTGGTGGTCAACAACAAAGATTATGTATCGCAAGAGCAATTGCATTAAAACCAGAAGTATTGTTAATGGATGAATCCACTTCAGGTTTAGACCCAATTGCTACTGCTAAAATTGAAAATTTAATTCTTGAATTAAAAGAACACTATACAATAATATTAGTAACTCACTCAATGGCTCAAGTACAGCGTGTAAGTGACTATACTGCATTCTTCTATAAAGGCCACTTGATTGAATATGACGAAACAAGAAAAATATTCTTCAAACCAAAGAATAAAAAAACAAGAGATTATATCTCTGGAAAGATAGGATAAAATTATGACATTTACAGGAATTTTTGACAATGAAAAATGATGAGATATTCTATCATTTGCATTTGGAATTATAGCTGCAATTTGCATTGCCGTATATACATTCCCACAATTAGTTAAATTACTAAAAACAAAAAACTCAAGTGGAATTTCTATTTCGATGTTCATTATACTTGTTGTTGGAGACTTCTTCTTCATCTTACAATGCTTTATAAGTTTGTATAGTGCATTTGTAAACTCTTCTCTACAAGAATGAATAGTAACAATGCTGCCTGTAGGAATTGCAAATATTGCTGGTTTTACTGGTGCTTTGTGAACTCTATGCATTAAAGCAAAAAATGCATTATATGTAAAAAAACTAGGCATTACTGAAAAAGAATATTGCGAAAGAGTTGCAAAAATTATTAATTTAAAGAACTCTGAAAAAAAAGAAATTAAAAAAGCTGCTAATAACGCTGAAGCACAAATTGATGCTCAGATTAAAAAAATGGAAAAAGAAATAACTTCAACAACAGCTAACAAAAAAACAGGAAATAAAACAAAGTAGTTTTATTTAAAGGAGGAAAATATGTCTTCAAACTACCAATTAGTTAAAACATCAGAGAAAGATTTAACACAACATTTTTTAAAGTTTTATAACCATGTACGTAATGAATGAAAAAAGTTAATTTCGATCTTAAAAGAAAATAAAACTATTTCTGATGAAAATTACAAAATGTTTAAAAGAATGGAAAATAAATCAAATCATATGGAGGCTGATATATTGGATGAAAGCATTTGATCAATATCTCGTAACCAACCAGTTGCTAACCATTTACGATTTGTAATTTCTGTTATCTACTCAATTTCGGATCTTGAAAGAATGGCTGATTATGTTATTAACTGTGTTAATATTATCCGCCAAAATAAACTTACTAGCCTTGCAATCGGAATCATTTTAAATGCTTTTAAATTGTCTTACATTTGCATGGAAAAAATCTTTAAATTACTTGAAACTAAAGAAAAAATTAAAGTTGATCCTATATATGCTTATCACCAAGCAAATATTGTAATGAATTACTATCGTATAGAATACAAAGAGATTCTAAAAGATAAATATGCTGAAAGAAATGTTGATCATGCAGTCAATATTCTTGAAAACTTTATCTATGTAAGAGAATCTAATTTCTTTTTTAATAAACATTTAACACAATCTTTAGATTTCGATGATATAAATACAAGTGAAGTTTACACTAAGAAAACAAAATCTAAAAATCAAAAATAAATTTTATTAATATAATATTTCTACAACTATTTAAACAATAGTAATACTTTAATGTATAAGAGATTCAAATATGGGAAAGATCAAATTTGTAGGCTTTGGAGGCCTAAATGAACGCGGAAAGCAGTGTTACGCTTTAACTGTTAATGGAAACATATATTTGTTTAATTGTGGACTTTCAACACCAGTTAATGCTCAATTAGGAATCAAAAAAATTATTCCTGATTTTAATTGAATTGTTGAAAATGCAAATGCAATTAAAGGTATTTTTATCGGTACACCAAAATATGATAACTATGCTGGTTTACCTTATTTGCTAAAACATATTCCTAATTTACCAATCTATGTTAGTGATGTGGGAGCTAACATTATTATTGGATATTTTAATTACTTAAGTCTTACAGATAAAGCTAACTACCATCGTCCAAACATTAAAATTATAAACCCATTAGTTACACAACAACTAGGTGGAGTTACAATAACACCATTCTATTTGTCTAATTTCTTACCGAAATCATTTGGGTTTGCAATTAATACACCTGATGGTGGTATAGTTTATATTGATGACTTTATGATTAGTTCTAATCGTAACGCTGCTTTTGAAGACCAAATTTTTCAAATTAATAGCATTACAAAAAGCAATAACTTAGCTTTATTGGTTGGAGTTGGTAATGTTGGCATAAATAAAGGATTTACTAATCCTTTACATCGAACTGCCGATTTTTTTTCTGACATTTTAAGCGAAAATGAAGATGGAAGAACATTAATTGCATGTAATGATTTTGATCTTTATACCATTATGACTATTGCATCAATTTGTTCAGAAAGAAATCGTCCATTTATTATTTATAGTCGTTCTGTAAATCAAACTTTCCAATTTTTATGTAAAAAGAACTATTTTAAGAATAAAAAAGTTAATTTTATTAAAGACACTGACATTATGACAACAAAGAATGCGGTAATTGTTATTACTGCCGCACACCAAAAGTTATTTAATAAAATTGAGAGTATCTTAAATGATGAAGACCCTAAGTTCAAGATTTTGCCTACAGACTACTTTGTTTATGCAATGCATACTGTAAGTGGATATGAGAAACTTGAAGCTACAATGTTTGACCATATCGTTTACTCTAATGCTAAGAAAATTATCAAATTGCCAAAAGAAACAATTACTGCTAGCGCATCAGTTGAAGATCACAAATTCTTGATTGACTTATTAAGACCAAAATATGCCATTCCTTTAAATGGCTTATATATGAACTTTGTTCAATATCGTAATGCAGTATCAAGATCATTTATTCAAAAAGCTAACATTTTGATATTATCAAATGGTCAAATGATTGAATTTGATAATGGTATTTTACAAAGACAAAGTAAACATATTAAACAACAGTTGCAATTTGTTAACTTAACTGGTACAGTAGATTCAGGATCAGCATCTATTTTTGAAAGAGAACAAATGGCAAGTGATGGTGTTTTATTAATTGATTTATTAATTGATAAGCAAAATAAAACTGTAACACATCATAATTTTTCTTCTGTTGGAGTTATTAATATCAATGATGAAAATACTCCAATCATTAATGAAATTAATGAAACATGTTTAAAATTAATAAACGAGAACTTACAAAAAGAGATAACTGATCCTAGTAAGCCATTAAACACCAAAGAATTTAAATATTTCATTAAGAAGATATTTACTAAATACTATGACAAGAAATTTGAGAAAAAACCACTTGTTGTTACTACATTAGTATTTAAAAAAGAAAAACAAAACATTATTCAGGCAGACGAAGAATAATAAATCTTTGTGTAAGAAATTGTATATTTAATATATTAGTTGATTATGAGTGAACAAAAAGGAAAATTGAATACTATCTTAATTAAACAAAATGATACTTTAGATCTTAATGTGGCTTCTGACACAAAAAGTTTTCAAAACAAAAAAAATAAGCATCCTAGTAGTGCAAAGCACACTATTATTTCACTTTTAATTTTAATTGTTGTTCTTATTTCTTTGCTAAGAGTACCTTATATCGGTACTTATATCGATGCTTTCATATTTGAGTATTTAACAGGCTATGCTAAATATTTAATTTATATTTGATTCATTATTCTTTGTTTCATATCTATTTTTCAACCTAAACTTTTTAAAAAATTTTTAAGTCCAGGATGAATAATTGGTCAATTATTGATTATTATTTTCACATCAATACTAGTTTCATTAATTTCAACAATTATATTTGAAAATTCAGTTTGACATCCAATCATAAGTTTAGACAGTTCGTACTATTTCATTCTAAGAATGCGTTATTTCCATTCAAATTATTTTTGACCATATGCCAATAATAATTTAAATTATGTTTTCACTGATGTTAAAGACTTATGGTTTGTTAACACAAGAATGGAAATGCCACTTGAATATTTAGGAAATCGTTATAACATTGTGACAACTGGCGGAATTATTGGTGAATTTGTTATTGCAACCAACTATTGAATTTTAATTGCAATTACACTTGTTCTAATTTGCATTTCAACTATTTTCTTTTTCCGCAAGAGTGATTCAAAATTTGCAGTTTGGTTAAGAAAAAAAGCAGTTAAATCTTTTGGTGGTAATGATGAAGCAATTAGTACTAAAGAATTAATAAGACAAAAAGACGACATCAAACTCGATATTTTCAGACGAGATAAAATTAAAAATGAAGCTAACAAATCAGATGTAAGCACTCCACCGTTAAGTTTCTTAATAGACACTAGCGTTGATAACTACCAATACAATAACTTAGTTGCTGGAGAAATTAAAAGTATCATTACAAGGCTAATTGATGCTTCTAAGATTAATATGAAGTATGCAAGCACAAATATTATGCCTTTATTTACAGAAATTAAATTTACAGCTAATAGTCAAGCTGATATTAATGCTTTTCTAAAGAAAGGTAATGAAATTTGTTCGCTATCGAAATTAAAAGAATTCAATGTTTCTTTCAAAAATAATAGTGTAATTATTGAATATACTAATCAAAAACCATCAAAAATTTCAATTAGATCCATCTTAGCAAATAACAGTGCCCAAACTAATAACTTTTTCTCAATTGCTGGAATTGGAGCAAATGGTAATCCATTGTTTATTGACTATAAAATGCAACCATCAATTTTAATTGTTGGTAAAAAAGGCTCTGGAGCAAGCATGCTTTCTTCATGTTTAATCATTTCAGCTGCATATTTATCATCACCAACACTTTTAAGCTTTGATATTATTGCAAAAGAGGAAAATTCAGTAATTCAAAACTTAAGCACATTACCACATGTTAAATCTGTAGCTACAGTTGCAACTCCTAATGAGATTAGCGCATTGTTAAATCAATATGTGGATGAGATTAAAACTCGTAAAGAGAAATTACACCAATCAGGTGCAAAAAACCAAACTGAATTTAATAAAGTTTGTCATCAATTGAATTTTAAACTAATGAAAACTCGGATTTTAATTTTCAACGATTTTGATGAAATCATTCGTCATGATTTCCAATACATATCACAAATTAAATATATTTTAACTAACTGCAATGATGTTGGTGTTAAAATCATGTTTATAGCAACCCATGTTACTGGTGAAATCTTAAACGAAAACATCTATGACAATATTGTTAGCAAATTTATATTAAAACTTGAATATGAAAACGAGAGTTTGCAAATATTTGATAACTATCGTGCTTTTCAACTATTTGGAAATGGTGATGGTTATTTCTTAGCACAAGATAATAAACGTAAGACTAGATTCCAAACTTGCTATCTTAACCAAAATGAACTAAATCGTATTGTTAAGATTATAAGCGTCTTCTATCAAGCTAAAAATGATTAATAAACTGTTCTATAAGTAAAAAAGCTATTGGTAGCTACCCAATAACTTTTTACTAAATCAATTGTATACAATTTATTATTGCTAGTTAATTTTAACTTTTTTCACTACAAACTCACTGTTCTCTATTGAGCATTTAATCATCACCACATTTATGAAGTTGTTGTACTCGTCTGTTTTTAGAACTCATACATAGCTTTACAAATTGATTATCTTACCTACTCTTCATTACTTAGTTTTCTAATAATTAACCTTACTTCGACCTGAACTAAAGTTATCATCATACAACTGAATAAAGACTTTCGATAAACAGTTAGCAAGTAATGATCAAAATCTTAATCAACTTGCACTTATAATTAAAACATAAAAAATTAAAAATCCAAAAAAATTTTTGTTAAATTTATAATTTAAAATCTTTATGTTTATGCGAAAATATCACTAACTTTGAATGGTATATTGCCATTAATTATTTGACTAACTAAAGTTGGTTTTTTTCCAGGAAGATGAATTTTTTTAATAAGAATAGCAAAATCTTGAGTTGCAACTTTGATGCCAGATGAGGTAATATCAATAATTTGACCATATTGATATTTATCAGTTGGTGTATTTTTATCAATTTCAGCACTATGAATCTTAACATAAATACCATTGATTGATGTATATGCAATTGGTTTATCGTATAATGCGCGAATTTTTCTATCTATATATTCTGCTTTTGCATTTCAATCGATTTTTTCATCTTCACGAGAAATTATCTTAACAAATGTTTTCATCTTGGGGAATTGGATTAACAGGTTTCTCAAATATTTGAAAAATTATTGAAGATATCCATTCATAAATACACTTTTTTACTTTTTCTCTCAAACTTTTACCTGTTTCATTTGGATCAATGCTCAAATTGATTTGAGAAACAATTGGTCCTGCATCTAATTCAGGTGTCATAATGTATAGAGTAACACCTGTTATTTTTTCTCCATTTAATACTGCATACTGAATGGGTGCGGCTCCACGATATTTGGGCAATAATGATGGATGAATATTTAAACATTTATATTCAGGATAATCCAAAATTTCTTTTGGAATTAATTTTCCATAAGAACAAGTTAAAATTAAATCAGGTTTAGTAGCTAAAACTTCATCAACCATTAAACTTAATTTTTCTGGTTGAAATAAAGGAATATTATTAGCTAAAGCAATTTGTTTAATTGGTGAAAAAATAATCTTTTTATGTCTGCCGCTTGGACGATCAGGCTTACTAACAATCCCAACAACATTTGCTTTAACAGATAATAATGCATTTAAAGCAGAAGCTGATACATCATCTGTACCAAAGAATAATATTCTTTTATTGGATCTTTCCATTATTTTTCTCTTTCTTTACTTTTTTCCTTTTTAAGTTGTTTTTCCATCTTTAAACGTATTTTTTCTTGTTTTTGTGCTTGTTTTTCTTCTATTTTACGGTTACGTGCAATTTCAGCATCACGAATTGGTGCAATTCACTCCATTTCTTTGTTGTAATCACAAGAGCCATTAATAAAAATTTGACGATCTTGGTTTTTACGATCAATCTTTCTAACTACAACTTCGCATTCAATTGCTTGTGGTGGAAATACTTCGCCAGTTTTTGTATTTTCTGTTTGAAAACAAACCACGTATAAGTCTCTTACAGGTGGACGTGTAAACTTAGCTTTTTTGTTAGTTTGTCTAACTAAATTTTTTTCACATGAATATTGATATTCACGAATTTTATTTACATATTTTTGTTTTGTGCGCGTATAACTTGATTCATTTGGACTAATGTAAGAAATATCATTTCTTTTAGCTACGTAAGA
Source organism: uncultured Ureaplasma sp. (assembly GCA_902791895.1). Taxonomy (GTDB): domain Bacteria; phylum Bacillota_I; class Bacilli_A; order Mycoplasmatales; family Mycoplasmoidaceae; genus Malacoplasma_A. The sequence continues at coordinate 5,419 of CADAXN010000025.1, read as the reverse complement.
ACTGATAATCTTATTACCATATCGTCCAGTATCTTTTAAATATTGTTTAATAGATTTTCATACTTCATCTTTGTTATGTCTTGCAGAAATAAGCGACTTGTTGCGTTCGCTTCTTTTCTTTTTGATCATAATCGGTATCATGACAGCAATAATAATTCCGATGATTACGAAAATTATTATCATTCCATTACTACCCATAAACACTCCTATGTATCTTTACGCATCACAAATAATGCACATATCGTTTTTTATATATATAATATATTATAATATTAAAGTGAATTATGGCAAATATTAAATCAAACACTAAAACCATTCGTAAGACTGCAAAAAGACAAAAAAGAAATCGTGCAGCTAAAACAACTTATAAAAACAATATTAAACGTGCTAGAACTTCAGGCAATGCAGTTGATTTAAATAAATCTTATAAATCTATTGACTCTGCATTATCTAAAGGAATAATTACTAAAAACAAGGCTAACCGTTTGAAGTCACGTACAGCTAAAGCTACAAATAAAGTTAAGAAATAAGATTTAGGCATAGTAAAAATGAAAACTAGGAAAAGAATATTACTTTTTTCTGTATCTTTATTAGTTCCAGTAGCTATTATTGCTCCGTTCGTAACATCATGTGGATGTAGTGGTAACACTGAAAATTTCAAAGACTTAGTATATGGACAACAAACACCAGATATTACTAAAGATACTAAAGATAATGCAAGAAATGCTGCCATTTCACATTTTGTTGCACAATATGATCCAAGCCAAATTGGCAACAAAGATGGAACAATCAAAAAATCTGACTTTGATAGTAAATTTTCTGGGTATTCAATTACATGTACTCATTACTACTGAAATTTGATATATTACTTTGCAAATATTTGCCAAGATAAAGATGTATACAAAATTGTTGACTGGAATGCAAATGCATATGATGCATTAACTATTCAAAATGAGATTACATTAAAAAATAAGGACGGTAACTATACATTGTCTGCTCATCCATCTGATACATTCAAATATGGATATGATGCAGATAAATTAGATAGAACTGGTTCTGCTGTTATCAATATTACATTAGCTACAGATGCGGGAATAACTATTCCTTCTTACATTGCAGCTAGAATAACGGTAATTAAAGATTAACAATTTATAAATTTATACTTTATTTAACAACAACTTTAGTTTGTTGATTTCTTTTTACTAACCTAACAACTAATCAAATTATAAAGGCTATTGTTAAAATAACTGCAAAGAAGATGATTGCATCTCTTTTCATTTTTGACTTTTTAATAGCAGCAATTTCATTTGGATCAATAACCATGTAATTATAAAAATTTTCAATATTAGAAACTCTTAAATAGTTACTAACTACGATTCAAATGTGTGAAAGTAATGTAAATACCAAAACACCTACTGATGTTCAGAATAATACCAAATAAGTATATTGTCCATCAACAGCAATTGGTGTATTAAAATCAGCAAAAGGAGCATGATAAATAATCATTGGTAGAATTGCATCTACTAACATTATTAATAGCAAGATAACATAAGCTCCAGCACAAAACCAGTTGACATCTATGTAATTAGTTTTTAATTTACGACAAATTCTTTGGATATTATTTGATAATACCTTTTCATCTCGAAAATTAATCATCTTTGCTTCATTATTAAAGTTTTTAAATCGATTAACTGCAATAATAAATTTTGTTAAAAAGAAAGCAAGAGGAATTAATAATAACAAAAAGATGTATGGATTAATATGACCTTGTCAAACTGTAAGTGACAAAGACATCAAAACTGCACCAGTAATAAATATGGCTGCGAAAAGTACTCCAAAAATTATCATTAATATTTTCGCATATGAAAGTTCTTTTAAGTAGAACTTTGGAATATAAGAATAGTAAATGTTTGTATCTTGTAATTTACTTCTTTTTACTTTCTTTTCTTCTAACTCAGGAAAGTTAACTTGATCATTAACTTCAGCAGAAGTCTCAAGATTTATCTTTAAGGTATTAATTTGATGAGTTGTCAAACTATCTCTTCTTTCATCAGGGAGAACAGATAAATCGTTATCTTCATCAATAAAGACATTTTTGAATGAAACAGTTCTAGTTTTCAGATTTTCTTCCATAAGTACTTTGTTTATATATATATTTTATAGTAAATGAAAGAATAATTAACAAAATTAGTTTAATTTATTCAACTTATTTATGTTAGTAAATAACTTTCTACCATATTTTGACTCTGGTTTATTGTCATTCATAACAAGATCAGCTGAAAAATGAACATTTCTTGTAATTAGACTGCTACCAATACCATATGTATCAATTGGTGAGTTAACTTTAATAAAGTTTTTAATACTTTCAACATCAAGACCACTAGAAACAATAATTTTAGTATTCTTGTAACCACATTTGTCTAATGTTTTTCTAGCGATATCAACAAGATATGGATTCACTCCATATAATTTCTTATTCTGCTTTCAATTTTTAATTCTTCTTTGTAAAGAAAAATCAACGATATTTTTAGATGTATCAATACGGATAAAATCAATCTTTTTAATTCCAGATTTTGCAAGGTTAATAATCTCATTTTCAACATCGTTATGATAATCAATTAATGCAACTAATTTATCATTCTTAAAAGTCTTAGCATAAGCTTTCAATGCCGATGAAAGATTACCATTAAACTGTTGAATTAAAGCATGTGGAATTGTTCCAGAAACAGTTACATCTTTAATACCTTTTAAATACTCTGCAGAAGCAGGTGTTACAAAATTTCTAATTCCTCCTATATAAGCTGAATAGCCATCGTACTTTTGAACTAAATAATCGTCAGTACGATCAGCCATAAATAGTACTTTTTTTGTATCAATAACTTGTAATAATTTGTAACAATTGTTACAAACAGAACTTCTTCTTGCTAAGATTCCATCTATTACATTTTCATAAATTCCAAATAAATAATATGGACCTTGAATAAGCAATACAGATGTTTTTGGTTTTACAATATCACCATCATTTACACCAAAAATTTTAATTTTTCTAAAATCTTTTGGACCTAACATGGTTTTTAACAATTGAACTGATTCTTCAATTCCACAAACTTTTACTGGTTCATCACCAAAAAAAGTAAATTGCATTGTGCAATTTTGTTTAGAATTAATGCATTCCTTGACTATTTTGGTAGTCCTACCAAAATAAACAGCCGAATAATATCCTTCTTTTATTTTGGAATCGAATTTAAATTTGAACTTGTTTTTTATCATTCTCTTTCTTTTTATCAAAAATTTTTCTTTCTTTTTTGTTGTGAATATTAATTAGATTTGTTTTATGTCTAATCAATATAATTATGCTACATAAAAACAAGATTGTAAAAATAATAAGAAGCATTGACAAATGTTCACTGAAATTTGCTTCTTGAACAAAAAATAATGTGTTATTAAAAATACTGTTTCCAAATAAATACATTAAATCAAGTTGTTTTACAAATACTAGAAATGGGGCAGTTAATGATGATAATATAGAACTTAACGAAACATAGCGACTACATAAAAGTATTATAAATCAAATTCCAAATAAACTTATTCCTAAATATGGACTAATTACAAAGAATATAGCTGCTGTTGAACTCATTCCTTTGCCGCCAACTCATTTGGCTGCAGAACGATGATGATTTAAATGCATTAAAAATTTTATTGGAAAACAGTGACCAATAACTGCAAATAAACCACCTATATAAACTAAAGCATACAAAGTATGGTTATCAGGAAATCAATCATTGATAGTTCCAATAAAAATTCCTCAACAACAAATAATTGCAATATAAGATTTTACTGCATCTAAAAACATTACAGATAAACCTCTCAGTTTACCAAATGCTCTTATTGAATTAGTACCTCCAACATTACCGCTTCCAATTTTTCTTACATCCTTTTTGAATAACAAAGAAAAAATGTCACCGAATAAGATGTTTCCAAACCCATATCCAAGAACAATAAAAAGTAGAACAATTAATGCTGAATAAAATGTTAACATTTATTTTCTTTATCGCTAATTAATTTTAGTCGTCTCATATGACGTTCATTTGCTGGATCTTTTGCATTGAAACTAACATCCATAAAATTATTAATAATTTTAATGTTGTTATCTAATGTGTTAAATCTAGCACTTAAAGTAATTACATTGCAATTGTTATGTAATCTTGCCATTGCTGCAATTTTTGGATCTGTAATTGTAACTGCTCTTATACCTTTAACTTTGTTAGCAGCAATACACATTCCAAACCCTGTACCACAAATTAATACACCTATAGACTTAGAATCAGTTTTTACTTTTTCTCCTACTTTAAAAGCATACAAAGGGTAATCAATTGGTTTGGTTGATTTTGGACCTAAATCTTTAAACTCGTATTTATTTTTTAAAGTTGAAATGATTGCTTTTTTCATTTCATATCCAGCATGATCTGATGCTATATAAATCTTTTGTTTAATACCTTTAGAAATTTGGTAAATAATTTTTTTACCATCATATTTGCCTTGACGAACAACAGTATAAGTATCAAGGTTAATAACTGTAGATGGTTGAGAACTTAATTGCTTTCCTTTAACTATAGTTAGTCCATTGTTGTATTTACTAAATACCTTTTCAGCTTCAAGTGAATTTTTAATAGGATTTTGCCCAGAAATATTAGCACTTGATGAGTATAAAGGACCAGTAATATCAATTAACTTTAATAAATTTTTATGATTAGGAACACGATAAGAAACACCACCTTTGATAACTGTTAAAGCTCCTGGTCAATACTTAGAAATTACCTTTTTTTCAGATGGTGTTAAATCAGGAACTTGGTCAATATCATGAACAAAATATATCAGTTTCTTTTCAGCAGGTCGTTGTTTAATTTCGTAAATTGCTTCTGGTTGTGATGAAACAACACCCATTACAGTGTCTGTTTCAATAACAACTACGTTATTATAAGTCTTAATCGAATCGGCTATTTGTTCGATTTGATCAAAAGTTAATTTTTGAATCATAATTTCTAATTATTGTTTTTTAGAATTATCAGGATTTTTTGGAGGTTCAGGTAAATTAAATTTAACTCTAAATCTGTGAAGTAATTCATTACCAATTTTTTCATTTAACATGATATCACGAACACTTTCAAATTTAGCCTTGTCATTTAAAATATCACGAATTGGCATGTTTGTTGCAGCGTAGTAGTTGTCTAAAGAAGTTTTAACTTCTTCATCACTAACACGAACATCTCATAACTTAGCTAATTCTTTGAATAATAGGTTACGTTTAAGTGTTGATAAAGCAATGTTCTTCAATGTCTCTTCATTTTTAACCATGTTTTTCATAGTGTCGTTAGACATATTTTGTGCAACATCGTTTAAAACATTATTTTTAATTCTT
>CADAXN010000024.1 GCA_902791895.1 uncultured Ureaplasma sp. | reverse complement strand
GATATTAGTCCATTTATATACAAAACTTCAAAATTAAAAGTTTTTCTCTTTTTGGTTTTTATAAATATAATAATAGGACATATATGGGAAATATATGGGTTTTTTCTTCTAGTAGATGTAAAAACCAAAAATGAAAGGAAATTAATGTCTGAAATTAAAAAAGATGAATCAGTAGTTGCTGAAGCAACTTCAACTGAAAAAGCAGCTAAGCCTGAAAAGAAAACTAATAGCAAAAAAGCTACGGGCTTAACTAAAAAAACTAAAAAAGCAAATTCATCTCAAAAATTTTCACAAGTTGATTCAAAGAAAAAAATTGAAAACAAAATTAACGCTTTCTTTGAAGCAAATAAAGAATTCGGAATCCATAAATTAGTATCCGTTAATAAATTAATGGAAGCTAATGCTAACATTGGATCTCAAGCTAAATATTGAAATCCAAAGATGAAACCGTTCATTTATGGTAGAAAAAGCGGACGCAATTACATTATCGACTTGTTAAAATGTATGGTTTTTTTAGACCGTGCTTATAAATTTTTGACTGATTTGACTAAAGAAGGCGGAAGAGTCCTTCTAGTAGGAACACGTGGTGAAATTATTAAGAACCATGTTAAAGAAGAATCAAAACGTGCTAAATGTTTCTATGTAAATCAAAGATGATTAGGTGGAACATTAACAAACTTCCGCACTATTAATAAATCCATTATTAAATTAAATAATTTAATAATGATTCAATTGTCTGATGAAATTAAGAAGTATTCTAAGAAAGAACAACTACAAAAAGTTAAGGAAACTGAACGTTTAGGAAAGTTCTTTGGCGGAATTAGAACTATGAAAGGTTTGCCACAAGCTTTAATCGTATTAGACCCTGTTGTTGAACACAATGCAGTGGTTGAAGCTCATAAACTTAATATTCCAGTAATTGCTTTAGCTAACACTAACGCAGATCCAAGTTTAATTGATTTTATTATTCCATGTAATACATCATCAATTAAGACTGTATACTTAATGACATCAATTTTATGTGATGCTATTTGTGAAGGACTAGGTGAACCTACAGCTGTTGTTGGTAAGAATGATGACGAAATTATTCTTCCTGATTTAGCTAAAAATGTTCAAAATCAAGAAATAATTAACCGTACAAGTTTCACTAAAGGTGCTGTAAAAGATGACGCAGCTACAGAAGTTGAATCTAATAAAATCGCTGAATAAATTAAATTAATTCAATAATCAAAAACTCTGGCACTGTGCCAGAGTTTTATTTTTAACCAATTAATAATTTACGATAACAATCAAATCAGAATATCGAAGTTTCTGCATCATCTGTGAAACGTGCTTTAAAATCTTCAGCATATGTTCCTTTTATTGTTATTCCAGTAGTATACATACGATATTCTTCGCTTGAAACAGCTAAACTGTAATCAGAGTAAGTGAAAATATCAGCTTGTAAATCTTGCATGTTTATGGTTGAAATCATATTTCTACATTCTCATAAAAGATTTGCACCAACTTTGACCACAAATTCACTAGCTAAAACTTCATACCCTTGATATGGAGTAACTTCAAGCGATAATGCTTTATTTTTTGTAGCTTTTGTTTTATTAATATAAAGATTCTCAGCACTTTTTTCATCAAGAAAAATATCCAATAAATCATCAGACTTTTTATCATTACATCCTGTAGCCATTAAACCAATTATGCTAATAGCTGGGGTGGAAACTAAAGTTTTTGGTAATAATTTTCTAAATTTTTTCTCATATTTTTTTATTACATTTTGTTTGCTGCTTTAATATCCATTAAAGCTAAACCATTAGCGATAACAGTTTTAATACAGAAAGCTAATCAATATCTCTGCTTTGTTAATTCCATATTGTTGAGATCAATTATTTTGTTGCTTGCATAATATGAATGGAATAATTTTGCAAGATTATAAAGATAAATTGTTAAAACATTAACCTCATATGAACTAGCAATTTTTCTAATTGTAGTTACGTATGAATGTAAATTAACGATAATTTCTCTTTCAATATCACTTGTTAATAAATCAAAATTTTTTGGTAAATCAACGCGTTCAATTTTTGACAAAATTTGGTTAATACGAGCATGAGCGTATTGAACATAATACAATGGATTGTTATTGTTATTATTTATAGCCTTGTCAACATCTATTTCCAAATGACTTGACATTGGTTGACTAACAAGATATCATCTAGCAGGTTCTTTACCAATCGTTTTAACTAAGTCATCTAAAGTCAATGAATTTCCAGAACGCTTAGACATCTTAAATTCTTTGCCGTCTTTAACTAATCGCACCATTTGCATAACTAGAGTCACTAATTTGTCTGGATTATGACCTAATATTTTCATCGCGATATTCATACGGTCTGCGTAGCTTGTATGATCTGCTCCTCAAATATTAAAAATCTTGTTATAACCTCTGCTCAACTTAATATTGTGATATGCTATATCAGGTAAAAAGTATGTACTTTGACCATCTGATTTAACCAATACACGGTCTTTGTCATCACCATACTCAGTTGTTTTTAATCAAGTTGCACCTTCTTTAACATAACAATAGTCACTTAATAGTCCCATTGTTGATTTAATCAAATTGTTTCTATAAAGTTCAGTTTCAGAAAACCAAATATCAAAACTAACTCCAAAGTTCTTTAATGTGTCTCTAATAATCTGCAATAAATATTTTTCACTGAATATTTTAATTGCAGCATTTTGCTTAACATATTCAGGAAGGATTCCAGTTTCATTGAATTCAACATTTAAGAATTTATCACCATACATATCTTTTAGCTTGCTAGCTACAGTGATAATTTCTTCTCCGTGATAAGAATCTTCAGGCAATTTAACATCTTGACCAAACAATTGTTTATATCTGACAAGTACACTCATTGCTAACATTTCCATTTGATTACCAGCATCATTGATGTAATATTCACGAGTTACATGAATGCCATTAGCTTCTCAAATTCTTGCTAATGTATCACCAATAGCTGCATTTCGTGCATGTCCGATATGTAATAAACCTGTAGGATTTGCTGAAACAAATTCTATTTCATAATTCAATTTAGTTTTTTTAGCAATACCAAAATTATCAATTTCATTGATAATATCTATTAAAACTTGTTGTAAAAGAAAATTAGTTAATTTGAAATTAATAAATCCCGGTTTTATAACTTTAACTTCACTGAAGTATTTTTTGTTTCCTAAAAATAAAATTGATGCAATTTCATTAGCGTATTCCATTGCTTTTTCCGTTGGCAAGCCCAATGATAAAACAAATTTAGTTGAAAAGTCACCAAAACTTATATTTTTGTTACGTTCAACAACTACTTCTATTGAATCACGATTAATATTATTATCATGAATAACATCAATTGTGTGATCAATTGCAACGTTAATTTTTTCTTTAATGAAGTCTGTTACATTAGTATACTTCATCTACTATTCCTCACTTACTTTAACATCACCAATATTAACTTCAACTGAATTTACACGACCAAATATTTCGATTTGAATAATTGCTTTGCCTTTTTCTAAATCGATACTCTTAACTTCACCAACTTCACCTTCAAATGCACCAACAACAATTTTTACAGTATTACCAACTTTATAATCACAAGTATATACTTTCTTAGGTTCAGCTTCTGGAGCAGAAGAAGTAGGAGTTGAAATTACTTCGCCTGTTTCTTCGTCGTAATTTACAGTAGTTGGAGCTTCAGCTGTAGTTTCATCAGCTTTATGTGCTGCTTTAACATTATCGTCTTTGATAATATTCTCATATTCTTGAATAGAAACAGGAATAGGCAAAGCACCTTTACCACTCGATCCTACAAAACCTAATACACCATTTGTATTACGGATGCAGAATCAAATTGAATGTAAAATCTTTTCATCAAGATTCTCCATCTTTACAAAAACATAACCAGGGAATTTGTTAGCGATTTTTGTTTTAGTTCGCTTATAACTACCATTCGGTAGGGTTTCTCATTTTGTAGTTTTTGTATTTTTTAATGTTTTTGGAAGTTTAGGATCAGTTTTAGTAAAAACTTCCTCAGTAACTTTAGTTGTTTTAAATACTTTAATTTCAGTTACATAATTGCTGTAGCCGAAATTATTAATTTTTTCTCTTAGTGATTCAACAATTGAATCTTCTTTTCCACCAATAACAGTAATGATGAATCATTGTGGTATCTTTAACATAATATATCTCCTTGATAAATTTGATTAAATAAATGTTGAAATAAAATCAATTAGTGCAAATATTGCTGCAATAAATAAGCTAACAGCAATTATAATTCCGAAATCATGGAAAGTTTTTCCGGCTGTTGACCATGACATTCTTTGGAATTCTTTTCCAATTCCATATCATCATCTTTTAATTTTGAAACTTGTATCTAATTCGTTGTCATATGACAAATCACGTTCATGAAGTAATTGTGCACAAGTGTTTTTGTACATAATCTTGTTGTTAATTATCTTTGTTTCGTACTCTAAATTAATATTTACATATTCAGTACGTAATTGCTCAAATTTAGCTTTATATTCATTTGACTTAGTTTTGTTTTTGTTTTGTGATTTAAATTCACGCAAAGTCTTACGATATTCTTTATATTTTGCTTTATATTCTTGCGAAATTTTATCTACATTTTCATTGTAAATCTTATCAGCCATTTCCAATTTCTTTTTATAAACACGGAAAGCACAGGATTTATCAACCTTCATCTTTGCTTTCTTTTGTTCTTTTTCAGAAATTCTGTTTTTAGCTATTTCATACTGCATTGAAATCTTTGCAACAAACAAGTTTTCATCATGAATATTTCATAGTTTTTCTAAAATTGCATTCAATTCTTTAGCATTGTTTTGTTTGATATTTCGAACTTCTAAAGCATATGCTTGCTTGCTAGCTTGATCTTTAGGCGAAGACAAAAATTTAGTTTTAGCTTCTTCTAAACTGTGATTAAGTTGGTCTTTATATCTAGACTTAGTTTGTGCAACTTGTGAATCGTATTCAGAATTTAAGCTTTGAACTTTTTTCTCATACTTTTTCTTTTGATCAATCTTGGTGTCTTTAAATTTTTTATGTTTAAGAAACCTTTGATGCTCTAGTTCAGCGATTTCTTTTTTACGATTTTCACGTCTGATAAGTTTTTGCTCTTTTTTTTCTTCTTTTGTCATATTAACGTGATTCCTTATGGATAGTAGATTTCATGCATTTAGGACAATATTTTTTAAGCTCTAATCTTTTTGGATTAGATTTTTCCTTTTTCACATGATAGTTGCGTGAATTACATTCAGTGCAGACTAATGGAACATCTATTTTCATAATTTCCTTTCAAATAAAAAAGAAGTCAATTCCGACTTCTATTATTTCTAATATTATATATAGACACTTGACATTTCAAAAAATTATTTTGTTTTTGTTGATTGCTTTATGAAATACAAGAAGAATGGATCAACATTTTTAGGTTTAGAAGATAATTCTGGATGGTATTGACAACCAATGAAACATTTTAACTTATCACATTCAACAAATTCAGTAATAATTTTGTTGTTGTAATATCTAACGCCACTGATTTTTAAACCATTTTTTTCTAATTGTTCAATGTAATTAGGTTGGAATAAAGCATAACGATGACGATGTCTTTGTTGAATTAAATTAGTTTTATAAATTTTACTAGCTAATGTCTTTTCTTTAATATGACATTCATAGTTTCCTAATTGGAAAGTTCCATCGATTAAATCAATGACTGGGTTAGAAGTGGTTGATGAAAACTCTGTTGAGTTTGCATCTTGAATGCCAAGCACATTCCTTGCAAATTCAATGCAAGTTAATTGCATTCCTAAACAGATTCCAATAAACGGAATATCATGAGTTCTAACATAGTTGATTGCTATTATCATTCCTTCAATTCCTCTTATTCCAAATCCACCTGGAACTACAACACCATTGCAATCTTTTAAAATTGTACCAATGTTGCTAGTTGTAACTGTTTCAGCATCAATTCATTTAATTTCAACATAAACATTATTTTCATATCCAGCTAATCTTAGAGATTCCAATACTGAAGCATAAGCATCATGTAAATTGGTATACTTACCAATTAATGCAATTTTAATTGAATTCTTAATTGCTCTAACATCATTCATGTATGAAACTCAATTTTTCTTGAATGTGTCTTTTTCTTTATCGTATTTAATCTTGAAATAATTGAAAATACGTAAATGAATGTTTTGTTCATAAAGTTTTTCTGGCAATTCATAAATTGAATTCAAATCAGGAGATATAAAGATATTATCTTTATAAATATGGCTTGAAAGTTGAATTTTTTCAAATGTATCTTGACCAACTTCTACACTACTTCTCAAGATTAAAAAATTTGGTGAAACACCTAAAGAACGTAATTGTCTAATTGAGTGTTGAGTAGGTTTAGTTTTTAATTCTCCGCTTGTAGAGTTTAAAGAAATTAATGGTGAAACCAAACAAACAATTGTATTTTCTTGACCATGTTCAAGAACAAATTGTGAAATAGCTTCAGTAAATGGAATTGATTCACTATCTCCAACCGTTCCACCTACTTCTATAATTAGGAAATCTGGGTTTTCAGATTGAATAATCTGATAAATTCTTTCTTTAATTTCATTTGTAACATGTGGAATTACTTGAACAGTCTTACCATTGTATTTTCCTTCACGTTCACGACGAATAATTTCATTGTAGATTCTTCCGCTAGTTACGCTAGACAATTGAGTAAGCTCTCTTCCAATAAATCTTTCGTAGTGTCCTAAATCAAGATCAGTTTGTGCTCCGTCTTTAGTAACATAAACTTCACCATGTTGTCCAGGAGCCATAGCTCCTGGATCAACATTAAGATATGGGTCAAATTTTAATACACTTACTTTTTTATTTAGATTTGTAAGTATTTTGGCTATTGAGGAAACAACAATTCCTTTTCCTAAAGAACTATATACTCCACCAAAAATAAAAATAACTTTTGTTTTCTCTTG
>CADAXN010000023.1 GCA_902791895.1 uncultured Ureaplasma sp. | reverse complement strand
AATTCAAAGTTGGTAAATCAACTTATCGTACTGATACTTATGGAAATGTTCACATGATTATTGGCAAGAAATCAGCTAAGACTGAAGATGTTGTTGAAAACATTGAAACTTTAATCAACTTTATTACTTCAAAGAGACCAGCAAGTCTTAAAGGTGAATATGTAAAATCAATCTACATTTCATCAACAATGGGCCCATCTATTCGAATTAAGTAATAATAAACACTATTTAAAGTACCTTCTCTACATATGAATATGTAGATTGGTATTTTCTTTTTAAATTTTAAAATAATTAGCACTTTAATGGTGAGAGTGCTAATTTTATGCTATAATAAACGAAATTTATTGAGGAGGAACAATTATGGATTTTAATTTTAACCCTGCAGAAGATGAAAAAGATGCTCTAACCAAATATGGTAGAAATCTTAACCAAGAAGTTAAGGATAATAAAATAGATCCTATTATAGGTAGAGATGAAGAAATCAGGAGAGTAATTGAGATTATTTCTAGGAAAACTAAAAATAATCCTGTTTTAATTGGTGAACCAGGAGTTGGTAAGACAGCAATTGTAGAAGGCCTTGCACAACGAATAGTTAATAATGATGTACCAAGTAACCTAAAAGATAAAGTTATTTATGAAATATCTTTGCCTAGTATTATTGCTGGTGCAAGTTATCAAGGACAATTTGAACAAAGACTTAATAATATTATTAAAGCTGTAAAAGAATCAAACGGTAACATTATTCTATTTATTGATGAAATTCACATGTTAGTTGGTACTGGTAAAACAGGCAGCGGTTCATCAATGGATGCAGCTAATATATTTAAACCAATGATGGCTCGTGGTGAGATGAAAATTATTGGTGCTACAACATTAAATGAATATCGTGAATATATTGAAAAAGATTCTGCTCTTGAACGAAGAATGCAAAAAGTTTATGTTAAAGAGCCAACTAAACAAGAAGCTTTAACAATAATGCGTGGTCTTAAACAAAAATGGGAACTTTTTCATAAAGTTAAAATTCATGACTCTGCATTAGTAGCAGCAGTTAAATTATCTGATCGTTATATCAATGATCGTTTTCTTCCAGATAAAGCAATTGATTTGATTGATGAAGCTGCAGCAAAAATTAAAACCCAAATGTATTCAGTTCCTGCTGATTTAGATGAAGTTAATCGTCAAATCATTTATCTAGAAACTGAAAAAGTTGCTTTGATGAATGAAAACGACAACAAATCTAAAAAGAATTTAGAAGATACTAAAGAAAAATTAAAAGAACTAAAACAAAAGCAAAAAACATTGAATGATGATTGACAAAAACAAAAAGCTGAACATGATACTTTAAACAATCTTAAAAAACAAGTTGAGGATTCAAAACAAAAGATTGATCGTTATCAAATAGAGGGTGAATTCGTTAAAGCTAGTGAATTGCTATATTCAGTTATTCCAAATTTAGAAAAGCAAATTGCTGCTTTAGAAAAAAAGATTAATGATGATCCTAAATATATGATTCATGATGCAGTAACTGCTAATGATGTTTCAGAAGTTATTTCAAAAGCTACAGGAATTCCTTTAGAAAAATTAATTGAATCTGACCGTGCTAAATTACTTAATTTAGAAAATGAATTAAAGAAAAAAGTAAAAGGTCAAGATGAAGCAATAAAAGTAGTTAGTGATGTTGTTTTACGTAATCGTGCTGGAATTAATGATCCAAACCATCCAATAGGTTCATTCCTATTTATGGGACCAACAGGTGTAGGTAAGACTGAACTTGCCAAAGCATTAGCATATTCGCTATTCAATAGTGAAAAAGCTATTGTTAGATTTGATATGAGTGAATTTATGGAGAAACATTCAATTTCTAAATTAGTTGGTGCACCTCCAGGATATGTAGGATATGAGCAAGCAGGAGAATTAACTGAAGCTATTCGAAGAAGACCTTATTCAGTAATTCTATTAGATGAAATAGAAAAAGCACATCCTGATGTTCTAAATCTATTTTTACAAGTTCTTGATGATGGCCAATTAAGAGATTCACAAGGTCGTGAAGTTAACTTTAAAAATACAATTATTATCATGACTTCTAACTTAGGTGGTGAATTAATTGCTGAAAATAAGAAAGATGAAGCAATTAAAGATTTAACTCATGTGTTGAAAAAAGAATTTATTAATCGTATCGATGAAATAGTATGTTTTAACCAATTAAGTCCTGAAGTAATTGATCAAATTATTGATAAATTGCTAAATGATTTATCTAATAGATTAGCAATGCAAGATATATATGTTTCTTTCACAAAAGATGTTAAAAAATATATTCAAAAGAGTGCATATGATCCAGTATTTGGAGCTAGACCAATTAAACGTTTTATTCAAAAACAAATTGAAAATTTAATTGCAAAAGCAATAGTTGATAATGAAATTAAGAAAGATAAACATTATACTGTTGAACTTGTTGATGGTAAGAAATTATCAATCGTTAAACAAAAACTTAATTAACAAAGATTAAAATTTATAATTTTAATATATTAAACATATAATAACTACCGATAGATAGTAATAATGTTAGAGAATGTTAAAATATTAGGCTTATCAGGAGCCAAAAAAATTGCAAAAACAGTTGGTGAAAAATTAAAAATCAAGCCAATGAGAGTCACTATTTCAAATTTTGCTGATGGTGAAATTTTAGTTCGTCCTGAAGAACCAGTTCGTAATCAAAAAATTTTCGTTATTCAATCATTAACTAAGCCTGTTAATGAATCGCTAATGGAATTATTAGTTTGTTTGGATGCACTAAAAAGGGCAAATGCTAGAGAAATTGTAGTTTTGTTAACTTATTATGCATATGCTCGTCAAGACCGCAAAGCATCAGGAAGAGAACCAATTTCTGCGAAATTAGTTGCATCACTAATTGAAAAAGCTGGTGCTAACCATGTAATTACATTAGATGTTCACTGTGATCAAATTCAAGGTTTTTTTGAAATTCCATTTGATACTTTAAGAATTGGTAATTTAGGAGTTGCTGAAGCTATTAAAACTTTAAATAAAAATAAATTGTGTGTAGTTTCTCCTGACTATGGTTGTGTAAAAAGAGCAAGAGAATTTGCTAAACAATTAAATTGTGAACTTGCTATTTTAGATAAAAGACGTCCAAAACCAAATGTTGTTGAAATATTAAACATTTTAGGAGATGTTAAAGGCAAAGATTGTTTAATTATTGACGATATGATTGATACCGCTGGAACAATTTGTTTAGCTGCTAAAACAATTAAAAATGCTGGAGCGAGAACAGTCAATGTTATAGCGACTCATGCTATATTATCTGGTCCAGCTAAAGAAAGAATCACTCAATCTTTCAAAGAAGGAAGTATTAATCATTTAGTTGTTTCAAATACTATTCCTACAGTTTACGATTTTAAAGATAAACATGTTACTGTATTCGATATCAGTAAGTTTGTTGTCGGTGTTATAAAAGTTATATTCTCTAAGAATTTATCTTTATCAAAATATGCGAATAACTGAGCTGAAAAAACCTATAAAAAAGCAAAAAATTAAGCAAGTTATAGTTGTTGAAGGCAAGACTGATACTAATCATTTAAAAAAATTATTTGATGTTGATACTATTGAAACAAATGGTTCAGCAGTTTCTAAATCTACCTTAAATTTAATTAAACAAGTTGCAAAAACTAAAGGGGTTATTCTATTTTTAGATCCTGATTATACAGGCAATTTAATTCGTAAAAAAATTGCTCAACATCTAGAACAATTTGATGAAGCTTTCATTGTTAAAGATAGTTGAAATACAAAAAAGATTGGTGTAAATGAAGCATCAGATCAAGAAATTATTGATGCTTTAAATAATGTGATTAAGTTTGAAAAAATTAAAGTTGAAACAATTTCATATCCTGATTATGATAGTTTAGATTTACACACGTACAACGAAAGGCAGAAATTGTGTAAGAAATTAAATATTCCATATTGTAATCATAAGCAATTATTTAAGAAACTTAATATGTTAAAAATTAGTTATAAAGAGTTAAAGGAGAAGATGAATGAAAAATAATAAACCATTAGCAGATTCAATAAGACCAGTAACCATTAGCGATGTTGCTGGACAAAAACATTTGTTATCTGATGATTCAATTATTACCAAAATGATTGAACACCAAAAAGTTTATTCATTAATTTTTTATGGTCCACCTGGTATTGGCAAAACAACAATGGCATTAGCTATTTGCAATGATTTAAACATTCCCCACGCCATTTTTGAATGTGGTATTGATTCCAAAAATAAACTAATTCAATTGATTGAGTTAGCTAAACAATCTGAAAATTATGTCATTATTTGTGAGGAAATACATAGACTTAACCGAGACAAACAAGATATTTTATTACCTTATATTGAAAAAGGAATTGTAAATGTATTTTGTTGTACTACAGAAAATCCATATTTTGTGGTTAATCCAGCAATTAGAAGTCGTTGTCAAATTTTGGAACTTAAACCATTAACAAGTTCTGATATGTTTGAGTATTTAAAAAAAATAATCAAAACCAAAAA
This sequence comes from uncultured Ureaplasma sp., assembly GCA_902791895.1. Classification (GTDB taxonomy): domain Bacteria; phylum Bacillota_I; class Bacilli_A; order Mycoplasmatales; family Mycoplasmoidaceae; genus Malacoplasma_A. The sequence goes on along the minus strand of CADAXN010000023.1, from coordinate 3,293 downwards.
AATAAACTTAAACATTTCTGATGATTTATTAATGAAAATTACAAGTAGCACAAACGGAGATTTTCGTTCTACAATTAACATTATTGATATACTTGTGAATTTATATCCAAAACAAAAGATTACAAGTGAAATATTATCACAGGTCTTACAAAACAAATTTATTATTGCTAGTCATTATGGTGATGCTCATTATGACTTATTGTCTGCATTTCATAAATCATTACGCGGTAGTGATCCAGATGCAGCAATTTATTATCTTGCACAATTATTAGTTCAAGGAGATTTTAAAGCACTTGACCGCAGACTAATTGCTTGTGTATATGAAGATGTTGGTTTAGCAAATCCACAATTATGTAGTCGTGTAGTGTTAGGAGTTCAAGCTGCAGAAATTGTAGGTTTTCCAGAAAATAAACAAATATATGCTGATCTTGCAATTGAAATCTGTTTATCACCAAAATCTAATTCTGGAATTATGGCAATATATCAAGCTTTGCATGATATTGAAAACGGAAAAATATTTCCAATTCCAAATCACATAAAAGATAACAACTATAAATCTTCTGTAAAGCTAGGTCATAAAGGTTATAAATATCCTCATGATTATGGTGGGTTTGTTAAACAACAATATCTTCCAAATGAACTTAAAAATACAAAGTATTATTCGAATCTATCTAACGGCATTGAAGAGAAACTAAATGCATGAATTAAATCTTTTAGTACAAAAAAATAATAATTAATGCATATTAATATATCATATAGGAAATAAACACAAGGGGAAATAATGACAAGACATTTAAGTGATATAGCATATGACATTGCTATAAAGGAATTTAAGAATAAGACTTTTTCTTTTAAAGATTTATGATCAAAAATTGTTTCAATTAGTCGTATGAAAAAAGATGAAGCAAACGATCAGATTGGTGAATTCTATGCAGAAATTATGCAAGATCCAAGATTTATTTATTGTAAAAACAATAATTGAAAATTAAAAGAATTCCTAAGTATCAACGATGTTAAAAACACACAAAATATGCTTTATAACAGCGGATATTCTGATGACCTTTATGAAGAAGGATATGAGCAAGTTCAAAACATCGGTGAAAACGAAGAACTTGATAATATTCAACTTGAAAAAACAAATGAAGAAATCGCAGCTGAATTTGGTTACGATGATGAAATAGAGGAGGTATATGACAACATGAACCATCAATATCAAAGTAAAATCGATAATGATGATGGTGATGCTGATAACGATTAATTATGAAATCAAGATTAGTAAAAATGAATGATATGTTAACTAAAGCAGTTGCTGGAAAATATGCAGTTGCTCATATTAACATTAACAACTTAGAATGAATTAAAGCTTCATTAACTGCAGCACAAAACAATAACTCACCAATTATTCTAGGTGTAAGTGAAGGTGCAGCAAAATATATGTGTGGTTTTAAAAACGTAGCTGATATGGTAAATAATGTAATGGAAACTATGAACATAACTGTTCCTGTAGCTTTGCATTTAGACCATGGAAGTTATGAAGGTGCATTAAAAGCTATTAAGGCTGGATTTAGTTCTGTTATGTTTGATGGCAGCAAATATAGCTTTGAAGAAAACACTAAATTACTTAAAGAAGTAATACAAAAAGCTAATGAAAAGAATATTTCAGTTGAAGCTGAAGTTGGATCAATTGGTGGTAGTGAAGATGGAGTTACTGCTGATGGTGAATTAGCTAATGTTGAAGAATGCAAGATTATGAGTCAATTTGATATTTCATGTTTAGCAGCTGGAATTGGTAATATTCACGGAATCTATCCTGCTAATTGAAAAGGTTTAAATTTTGACCGTTTAGCTGAAATTGCTAAAGTTACAAATCATAAACCATTAGTACTTCACGGTGGAACTGGAATTCCAACTGACATGATTAAAAAAGCAATTAGTTTAGGTATTGCAAAGATTAATGTTAATACAGAATGTCAATTAGCATTTGCAGAAGCAACACGCAAATATATTGAAGCTAAAAAAGATTTAGACTTAGATGCAAAAGGTTTTGATCCTCGTAAATTACTAAAACCAGGAACACAAGCAATCATTGATAAAGTTACTGAAAAGATGGAAATCTTCGGTAGCATCAATAAAGCTTAATCACTAATTAAATACCACATGAGCGGTATTTATTTTTTAAATTATCAATTACAAAACTACAACAATTTATAAAAAAGTGAATTTTAGGTATAATATTTAGGCAAAGTCAGCAAATTAATATTAATTATTATTAGTTAGTAAGTGATTTACATTATGAGTAAGAATGCTGAGAAATCTGAAAATATTCATACTAAATAAGTAGTTAAGGATTAATCAAACTTTGTGTATAACTACATATTAGGTTGTACGTCTTATTTTTGAAAAGGAAAATACTATGTCAAGATATACTGGTAGCATAAACCGTAAGTCCCGTCGTCTACACTTTTCTATCCTAGAAAACAATAAAGAGTTTTTAAAGGGCAAGAAAAGAGAATACGCTCCAGGACAACATGGAATGGCAAACAAGAAGTTGTCAGGTTACGGACAACAACAAGCTGAAAAACAAAAATTAGCTTACATGTATGGAATTAACAACCGCCAATTCCAAAGAATCTTTAAAATTGCTAAGTTAATGAAAGGTTCAACATCATTAAACTTATTAATTGTATTGGAGTCTAGATTAGATAATTTAGTTTATCGTATGAATTTTGCTCCTACAAGAAGAGCAGCTCGTCAATTAGTTAATCATGGTCACATTTTAGTTAATGGTAACAAATGTGATATTCCATCAATGATTATTAATGTTGGTGATACCTTAAAACTAACACGGAAAATACAATTTCTATTAAAGAAAAATCTCGTAACTTACCATTAGTTAAACAAGCTATTGATAATGCAACATTAAAATTCGTTAATGTTGATAAAGCAACATTCTTAGGTAAATACGTTAGATTCCCTGAAAGACAAGAACTTAACCAAGAAATTAACGAAACTTACGTTGTTGAATGGTTCAGCCGTATTGTTAAATAATCTATTATTTACAAACAACAAAAGTATGGCAACAAGTGCCATACTTTTTTATTTAAAACAATCAAAATGAATGCAGAATGAGTTTTTGTGTTATACTTATGATATAAGTATAAATAAGATAATAATGTTGGAAAAGCAAGAAATTGGAGTAATGTTGCAAAAAGTGAGCAAAATTTAACAAAATTTCAAAAAATATATATGTATACGATGTATACATATATAAAATTATAAAAAATGCTTGAACT
>CADAXN010000022.1 GCA_902791895.1 uncultured Ureaplasma sp. | reverse complement strand
TTAGAGAAAATCATCTTTTGTTTATTTAATGTTATGTTAACATTCGGAATCGTATGTTCTTTTTTGAATAACTCTGCATCGCTTTTAATAATGTTACATAACTCTAAAATGATAAGTCTTGTAACCTAATTAAATTCTTTTTACAGGGAACCAAATTAAGTTTTCCTAATCTTTTCATATAGCATTCTCCTTTTTAAGTGAGATTGTTGTAAAAAAAGAGAATTATAAACTATTTTGCAATTTTTTTAGTAATTTCTTTTATTGGACGATAGCTAAATCGGTGGAAATCCTTGATTGGACCGAACTTTTGTATCGCTTTTAAGTGTTCAATTGTACCATATCCTTTATTGCTATCAAAGTGATATTCAGGATATTTATTGGCAATTTCGATCATATACCTATCTCTAGCCACTTTAGCCAAAATGCTTGCAGCAGCTATAGAGATTGATTTCGTATCTCCCTTAATTATTGATTCAGCTTTCGCTTTAATTTTTGGTACTTTTTCAGCATCTATTAAAACAACTTGAGCAGTTGGTTTAATGCTTGAAAAAACTTCATACATCCCATTAATTGATGCTTGTTTTGGATTCAATTTATCAACATCTTGTGCGGAAATAAATAAGATATCATAAGCTATAGCTGATTTGATTATTTCATCAAATAATCATTCTCTTTTTTTCATCGAAAGCTTCTTAGAATCGTTAATTTCGTCATTCTTATAACCTTTAGGTAAAATGCAACCAGCAACAACTAAAGGCCCTGCCCATGGACCGCGACCAGCTTCATCAAGACCTAAAATATATTCATTGCCTTGATTTCAATACTTTCTTTCGTATCGGTACATGTCATTCTTATTCATATTTAATTTTGCAGATTTTATTATTTAAAAACACATTAAAAAGAAATTCATATGTTTTTGGATAATCAAATGAGTTTTGTTTCCCTATTAGTTTATATTTGTTTGCTATATAACTTATAAATTGATCATAATCTAATGATTCTTTAATTTCAAAATAACTATTAAATTCTTTTGGATATTTAAGAGTATAAAAAGCATATGCAAACCTTACTACTTTTTCAATTGATAGTACTTTTTTATCAATTGAACCAATTAAGCCTAAGACAAATGCCATATCCTCATCAGTGATATTTTTAACAAAAATACCAGGAGTATCATAAATTGAAAAATATTTATTTACTTTAATAAGGTTGATATTTCTAGTAACGCCAGGACGATTCTGAACTACAGTTTTATTTCGTTTAGCAAAAGCATTAATAAATGAAGATTTACCAATATTAGGTAAACCAACAACCATAATATAAAAATGCGGATTAACTAGTCCTTTAGCTTTATATTTTTTAATCTTATCAGCTAATTTTTCTTGAATAATTTTCTCAACTTTATTAACAAAGTTTTTTTGTGCAATACTCAAATAATTTACATCTTGTTGTTTTGATGACAAATCTGCTAAATCAGATTTTAAAGCAATGTTTATAATTGGTTTATTGTTACATAGTTTAACAAGTTCAGGATTACTACTGATATTCGGACAACGAGCATCTAAAATTTGGATAACTAAATCTACCTTATCCAATTGTTTTTCCATTAAATTTAACGATTTGGCCATATGACCAACATACCAATTAATCTTTTGCATTGTTAATTAAATTTCAACATGGTTTTTAAATTGTGCATTGTACAATTTTGCATAAAAACCATTTTTCTCAAGTAGTTTATTGTGAGTTCCTGATTCAATAATCTCACCTTTATCCATTACCAAAATATTATCAGCATTACGGATAGTTGATAAACGGTGGGCAATAACTATAGAAGTTTTGTTTTTCATTAATATGTTTAGTGAAGTCTGAATGTCATTTTCAGTCTTAGTATCAATTGATGAAGTAGCTTCGTCTAGAATAAGAATTCTTGACTCTCTTAAAAATGCACGAGCAATAACGATTGATTGTCTTTGACCCTGCGATAAATTGCTACCATTATCTTTAATTAAAGTTTCATAACCATTAGGCATGTTATCAATGAATTGGTCTGCTTTTACAAATTTTGCAGCAGCTTCAACTTCTTCATCAGTTGCGTCTAATTTACCATAACGAATATTTTCCCTAATAGTGGTATTAAACAAGAATGTTTCTTGCAAAACAATAGTAATGTTTTTTCTTAAAGAATCTCTTGTTATTTCTTCAATTGGAATGTCATCAACTAATATCTTACCTTTAGATACATCATAGAATCTTGATAACAAACTTACTAATGTAGTTTTACCACAACCTGTTGGTCCAACAATAGCAGTTACAGTTCCTGGACAACATTTAAAGTTAACATTTTTTAAAATGTATTTGTTTTCAACATAGCCAAAATTCAAATCTTTAGCTTCAATGTAACCTTGAATTCCTTTAACTTCTTTAGCTTCAGGACGTTCAACTTCTTCTTTTTGATCAAGAACATCAAAAATTCGTGCAGCAGAAACCATCATTAAAACGATTAAACCAAATGATGTAATAAGTTGGTTAATTGGGTTAGCTAAGTTTCTTGCAAACATAGTGAAGACAATTAATAATCCAACAATGCTGTAGTTTCCAAGAATTCCTCAATCAGTGTGAATGTAGCCTAATGAAGTTAGTGTTATACCAACGGCAACCAAAATAACAAAAGCTAAGTTTGAGAAGAATATGTCTATTGGTTGCATTGAGTTTGAGAATCCATTAGCTATTGCTGAATTCTTTGTAAGACTTTCATTAATCTTTTCGAACTCTTTAATGTTTAAATCTTGCATTTCATATAGTGATACAATTTTGTTACCACTGATTCGTTCTTCGATAAAAGCATTAATTTTTGAAACTTCTTCTTGTTGTTTTTGGAAATATAGTTGAATAATTTTTAAAGCTTTAGTAGTTACAAGAATCATTATTGGGTAAATGAAAATAGTAATTAAGCTTAGAGCTCAGTTCATCATAAACATGATAATGATAGTAACAATGATAAAGAAGAATCAAGCTAAATCCTTGCAAACATATGTTGAGAATGTTACGGAAACATTATCCACATCATTTGATGTTTTCGTTATTATTTCACCAGAAGCATTTAAATCAAAATAGTAAACTGACAAGTTTTGTAATTTGTTAAAAATGTCATCTCGCATTCTATTACATACATGGTACTCTACAACGCGGGCGACTATTAGTCCTATCATATAGTTCGATACCGAATACAAAATATTCATTACCAGCAATGTTATACATACGTAACAAAATGGCATGAATGGAAAGTCTGATGTTATGTTTATAAAGAAGTGTTCATAAATATAACCAGATATATAAATAGAAACGCCCTGGAAAATTCCAAAAAGGATTGAAAGAATAACAACTAAGGCAACTATACCTTTAGAGCCTTCAAAATACTTTCATAATTTTTTGAAAGTTGTTTTTGTGTTAAAATTTTTTTGCGAATCTTTTTTGTTTAACTTAATTTTCATGAGTTTCCTCCGCACCAGCAATTTGTAATTTAGCAATAGAACTATAAAGCTGATTATTCTTTAGTAATTCATCATGAGTTCCGATTCCAGATATTGCTCCTTTATCTAAAACTACAATTCTATCTGCATTAATAATTGATGAAATTCTTTGACTAACAATGATCTTTGTAGATTTTGGCAAGAAATCAGCAATGTTTTTTTCAACTTTCTTTTCTGTAATTACATCAAGAGCACTTGTTGTATCATCTAAAATTAAAATTCTTGGTTTTCTAATTAAAGTTCTAGCTAAACAAATACGTTGCTTTTGACCACCAGAGAAATTCTTTCCTCGCTGTTCAACTGCAGTTTTAAACTTATTTTCATATCTTGAAATAAACTCTCATGCACAAGATAGTTGACAAGCTTCTAACATTTCTTCTTCAGTGGCATCTTTTTTTCCATAACGAAGATTATAGGCGATGGTACCAGCAAATAAAACTTGTTCTTGTAATGAAATACCAATATTTTCTCTTAATTGGTGAATATCTATGTTCTTAATATCAACACCACCGATTGTAAGTTTACCATCGCTTATGTCATACAACCTTGGTATTAAATTTACTAATGTTGATTTACCACTACCGGTTGGTCCAATAATACCAATGGTTTCACCTGATTTGATGACTAAATCAATCTTTTTAATGATTCTTTTATCAGTTTTACCTTCATATGCAAAATTAACATTTTTGAAAACAATGTCAAAATTTTCTTTATTAAACTCAACAGGTTTTTCTGCATTCTTTATTGCAGGTTCAACTACTAGTAATTCTCTAATTCTGTTAACTGAAGGTCTAGCCCTGATAATGAATGAAATAGCAAACATCAACATAATAAATGATGTTAGTAACATAATCATTGTTTGTACTACAGCATATACGTTAGCAGGTTGAATATTAGTTGATCCAATTGAAATTAAATAACCTGCAACTAATAAAACAATTGCTATTCCTGTAAAGATAAGGAATTCAATAATTACAAATATTGATCCAACCCAAGCATTAGAACGGAAGTTTAATGATTTTAATTTGTCGTTAGATGAAGAGAATTTTTTGTGTTGTACTTTTTGTAAATTAAATGATTTAACTACTCTTACACCTAAAACATTTTCTCTAATTACTGATGAAGTTTCATCAATAGCAGATTGAACACGTGAAAATAATGGAATTACAACCCTAGCAATTAATCCAACAATTAAAATCATTAAGACCATGAAAGCAATACCTACTACTCCAAAATAAACATTTGCTGTGAAAATTAAAATAGCAGCACCGATTAACATGATTGGCATTTGGATTAATGTAGAAAATATCATTTGTAATGCCTGCTGTATTTTTTGAGCATCATTTGTTAATCTAGTAATTAATGAAGCTGGTGAAATAACATTAAAGTTTTGGAAAGAATAGGTTAATACTTTTGTGTAAACTTCATTTCTTAAATTCATTGTGCATAGCAATGAAGACTTGGCACATATGTAATATCCGAATAAACCAAATCCAAAAGATATTATGGCTGCTGAAAACATTCCAACCAGTACCATTCAATATGCAAATCATGCATTGGCAATCTTGATAGTAAAAGTAACAATAAAATTGATTTCAATATCAACACCAGATTTAATTCCACCAACTATATTAATACATCAATCCAAAAACATTGGCTGAATAATTTGAAACAAACTCGATAAACCAATCAATACGACTGCAGAAATAAGCAATACTAATGATTTTCCCCGAAAATATTTAAATAACTTTATCATAACTTTTAACTAGCTCTCGCTCAATAGAATAATTTAATTCGTTCTATTTAATCTCCTCGTCATTGTCAATAAAACCAAAAACTTCAAATGCAATGGTGCCTAATTCGTTCACATCTTTCAATTTTTGACGTAAAGGATTTAAAGATGGTTCTTGTTTGATTTCAACATCACTGCTTGTTAACGCGTCTTTCTTCATACTTAAAATTTCAGTTTTATTCCCAGCAATGATATACATTGGCTGGCTAGCGATTTTTATTATGCCTTTTTGTATTTCAGGATTTGAAAAATTCTTATTTAATAGTTCAGTATCTAAATCGTCGTTAAAATACACGATGATTCCATTTTTTGAAGCTGTAACAACTTTACAGTGAGAAGAAAAGCACATAAAGTCTTGTGATGTTTCTGACAACTCATTCAAATGTTCAATAATTTTCTTAGCTAGTTTTTTACGATCAGAATTACTGTTCGCAATAATTTGTGCACCAATTTTGTGAATATCAAACTTTATTGGTGACGCAGATTCTTTCGGTTTTAACTCAACTTTTGGTTGTTTTACTGTCTTTGCTTCTTTTTTGTCATTAATTTTGATTTCTTCAGTGCAACAAACATCATCAGCTATTAAATTAAAACTCTCTATATCTTCGAAATTATTCTTTTTAATTTCAGTTTTAACTGGTCGTGTTTTTACTATTTGTACATGAGATGAAGTTTCTGATTCGACATGCTTAACAGTTTGATTAATGATGTCAATCATTGAAAAAATAAAAATTTGAAATGCAAATTTAACATCTTCTGTCTTTTTAACTTCATTAAAATTCTTCTGAGACAAATTAATCAAGTCAATAAGCTTATCAGATTTCACTCTCAACGAATTTACATTAGTAATATTCAAAGTTGATAAGAGTTTATCATTCTTAGTTTGTTCGTAAATAAGAACATCGAGTAAAATATTTCCAATATCTAAGATTAAACGCGAAAAATTTATTCCTTTTTCTTCATATTCATTAATCTTTTTGATAATCTCTTCAATATTATTTTCAAATATCAATGAAATAAACTTAATTTTTTCTTCAGTATTTAGCAAACCAAATAGTTCATACAATGAACTATCAGTAACATTGTTGTTTGTAAATAATGAAACTTGTTCTAAAATGGAAAGAGAATCACGAGCAGAACCATCGGAAAGATTTACAATTGTTTTAATAGCTTGTGATGAAATTTTAATATCCTCTGCTTTAGCAACCTCTGTTAATAAGTTTTCAATTTGTTTTGCATTCAATCTTGAAAATTCAAAACATTGACATCTTGAAAGTATAGTTGCTGGAATTTTATAAACTTCTGTTGTTGCAAAAATGAACACAACATTCATCGGAGGTTCTTCTAAAGTTTTTAAAAAAGCATTCCAAGCACTATTTGACAACATGTGTGCTTCATCAATAATATAAACCTTGTATTTTAATTGTGCTGGTAAGAACTTTGAGTTTTCAAGAATAGTTCTAATACTTTCCACACCACTATTACTTGCAGCATCTAATTCCAAAATATCAGTCGTTTGACCATTGTTAATCATCTGACAACTCGGACATTCATTGCATATATCATAATGAAAGTTCTCACAGTTTATAGCTTTTGAAAAAATCTTAGCAATAGTAGTTTTTCCGATTCCTTTTGGTCCGCCAAAAACGTAAACATGTCCAATTCGATTAAGTTTAATCGAATTTATTAAGGTTTTGACAACATAATCCTGTCCAATTATTTCAGCAAATTTTTTTGGTCTATATTTTTGATAAAAAGAAGTGTTCATATTCCAAGTAACTCGTCTACTCTTATTCTATTAATAAATATTATAAGTATTTATTAAGTATACCATGAAATCTAATGCAAAATAATAAAAAAGAACAATATTTATTTGCTAATAAATATCTCTATCTTTTTCATTAATTTTTAATAATCACTTAAACTCTTTTTTGTGAGACCTGTTGATTATTCATTTTATTATTTCTTTCAATTAAATATACAGAAAGATAAGTAAAGAAACTTAAACATACTGTACCAATTATTACACCGTTGATTATTTGCATTAGTTTCATGTATTGATCAAGATCTAAGTCTTTTAAGTTACCTTTTAGGTAACTTACAAAGAAAGTAGAAACAGTTATTCCAACT
>CADAXN010000021.1 GCA_902791895.1 uncultured Ureaplasma sp. | reverse complement strand
TTTATTGATATTAATACAAGCGATAAAACCTTGATATACTTATCATAACTTAGCCCTATATTAGTATAAGTTAGACAAATTTTACAGCTTCACTAATACTATTATTAGTGATTGTACATAATTTTTAATATTATTTGATTTTTTTATAAGGCAAAGGTAAGTTAATTAGATTTCGTTTATGTGCTGAAATGTTGTGTAAAAAATTTATTTGTTTTTCTGCCTTTTGAGTAACTTGTTTACCTAGTAAAAAATTATCAATTTCAGAATAGGCAACCTTAAGTTCTTTTTCATCTGTTTGACCTTCATATAGTCCTGCAGTCGGTGTTCTATTGATTATTGTTTCAGGGACACCTAAATACTTGCTTATTTCATATACATGCTTTTTAGTAATAGAACCAATTGGGGCTAGATCACTAACTCCATCTCCATACTTTGTAAAATAACCAGTATAAATTTCGTCAGCATTTGATGTGCCTAGCACTAATGCATTGCTTTGTTGAGCAATACCATAAAGGCACAACATACGAAGTCTAGCCTTCATGTTGTTAATTGAATTGGCATCTTTTACTTTGATATTTTTGATAATATTGTCTAATGATTTAGTTAAGTCAATTTTTTGAACTTTAGTTTTGAATTTCTTCTCCAAATCAATTATGAATTTTAATTCAGAGACAGAACCACTAATGACAAAATAGTAAGGATAAATTTTTAACCCTTTAATTTGTTTTGCTAAAGCAAAACAACATGCAGAGTCAACACCACCAGATAAGCCAACTACTACTGCACTTTTTTTCGCGCTTGCTAAGTTTTGTTTAATTCAAGTTTTTAAGTATTCAATGTATTCTTCAATATTTTTAAAATTTGTTTTCATAATTTATTCTAGCACCAATTCATTTCCATAGATGAGTAAAGTATCGCCTCTAACCCCGCCATGTTTTTTAATCTTATCTTCTATATCTAAATATTTCAATTTTTGATTGTATCTAATGATATTATCATTTGTTTTTAATGGAATACGGTTTGATCAATATTGTAAATATTGAGATTTAACTTCTCAAATATGTTCATCAATTTTAACAATTTCAACATCAGAATTATAATCAGGTTGTTTTTTTAATTCATAAATTTTTATTGGTTTAGTCTTTGGCTTTTTATCTAATTCAAATTTTAGTTGTTTAAACTCTTTATAGATTTTATCAACTAGTTCTTTTGTATTTTGTTTATTTTTTGCGCTAATAACAAAAATATCTTTTTTAACAACAGATTTCTTTAATAAATGTAATTGATGTTCAGCACCTTCACAATCGATTTTATTTGCAACTATAATTATTGGCTTTTCTAATAGTTTTGAATTATATTGTGCCAATTCACTTTCAATAGTTTTATATGCGGAAACAATGTCTTGATTGTCTTCAACATTCAACGAAATTAAATGAATAAGAATTGAACAACGTTCAATATGTTTTAAAAATTCATGACCCAAGCCCTTTCCTTTTGAAGCACCTTCAATTAATCCAGGGATATCAGCAATGATTAATTTTTCATTTTTATATTCGCATATACCAAGTACAGGGTTTAAAGTTGTAAACTGGTAATTTGCAACCTTTGGTTGAGATGAGGTAATTGCACCAACTAAAGTAGATTTGCCAGCATTTGGTAATCCAACCAAACCAACATCAGCAATATATTTAATCACAATTTTTGCTTTTAAAGACTGTCCAATATCACCATTTTCATAGAGATTAGGAATCTTATTTTCAGGGTTTGCAAATCAACCGTTTCCGTGGCCACCTTTTCCACCAAAACACACAGTTTGTTTTTCACCATCTTTTAAAACTTCAGCAACCTTTTTACCAGTGGTTTGATCATATACTACAGTTCCTAATGGAACATGTAGCATGTAATCTTTACCTTTTTTACCAGTTGCTAATTTAGTTTTTCCATTTTCACCGTTTTCAGCTGTAATTTTTTTATGATTCCGTAATGTCATTAAAGTGTTAAAGTTGTGATCACCAACAATAATGATGTCGCCACCATCACCACCATCACCACCGAAAGGACCTCCATAAGGGTTGTGTGCTTCTCTTCTCCAAGAAACAACACCATTGCCACCATTTCCTGCTTTTAATTCAACAATACACGTATCAATGAATTGCATAAGGATTACCTCATGTTTTTATCAAATTGAATAACTATACCTGACAAATTATCATTTGAGTAATTGTCCATCGCTTTTTTAATAAGGATGTCACAAATGCTAGAAAATTCTTTATGACCATTAATTGAAATTTGTTCAGTAAGAGTTCCTAAATCTATAAAGTTATATAAACCATCACTAGCTAGAAAAAGAACATCATTTTTATTAATTGCAAACTTGCAGTGACAATATCCTATATGTTCTCTTTTTAAATCTGTAGAATCAATAAATTGTGTTAATGATAATAAATTATTTTTGTGTTTTATAAAGCTAATTTCAGGAGCGTGGTGTTCCACAAGAAAATTGTAAAGAGTATGATCTTTAGTTTTTTGAGATCATTTAAAAAGTTCAAAAGAAAAGTGATATAAACGTGAATCGCCAATGTTAAACGAATGAACAATATCGTTTGATATTAAACACAAAACAATTGTAGTACCAATTTGTTTCTTTTCTGTTTGATAAATACGTATTAATTTATTTAAAACAACTTGTAACTTCTTTTCAAATCATCTTTCTATTAAAAAAATATGACCTTTTTTCATAAAACTTTTAGTGAAAGTTTCTAAAACAATTTTAGATGCTAAATCACTATTTTTTTCGCTCCCAATGCCATCGCAAATAATCGCTAGACATTGTCCAGTTTTATTAAACCCCACTCACGCAATATCTTGATTTTGTTTTTTAACGCCTGCACTTGTAGCAAGTGAATATACAATATTGAATTTATTTTTCATATTTTGCTCTTAATTGACCGCATGCAGCATCAATCTTGCTACCACGCTCTAATCTCAATGTAGTCATTATATTATTATTGTTTAATGCATCTTTAAAATAGTTTATTCTTTTGCTTTTAGTAAAAGAATTTTTTGAAGTTGAATTATAAGAGATCAAATTTATGTAACATAAACGGTTTTTGGTAATCTTAATTAATTCAGCTAAACATTTGTCTGTATCATTCAATTTGTCAATCATTAGATATTCAAAACTAATCCTACGATTAGTTATTTTTAAATATGTATCAACTGCTTTCAATAAAGTTGCGAGCGGATAAACTTTATTTACTGGCATGATTTGATTTCGAATTTCATCAGTAGGTGCATGCAAAGAAATTGCCAAATTTATTTGCGGTTGGTCTTTAGCAAACTGTACAATTTTATCAACAAGACCGCATGTAGAAACAGTAATATGTCTAGAACCAATTTCAATTCCATAAGGACAATTAATAATTTTTAATGCTTGAATTAAATTGTCATAATTGTCAAATGGTTCACCAATTCCCATAACTACAATATTGCTTACTCTTTGGTTTTCTTTTTCAAATAAATACTCATTAATCATATGGTATTGTAGTACAAATTCATATGGTTGTAGTTTTCTTACAATTTTCAATTGTCCACTTGCACAAAATTTACAGCCCATAGGACAACCGACTTCAGAAGAAATACAAACACTGTTTCCTCAGTTAAATCGCATTAGTACTGATTCAATAAAATGCCCATCTTCTAATTTAAACAAAAATTTTGTTGTTCCATCACAATCATCTATCAAAATCTTTTCTAAATCAAAAACATCTAAACTAAGTTTTTCATTTAGCATTGAGATAGTTGTTTTAGATAAATTTGACATTAAATTGAAATCTTTAACATGTTTCTTATAGACTCAATCATAAATTTGTTTAGCATTAAATTTTTTTGCACCATTTGCGACACAAAAATTCTCTAGTTCTTCTAAAGTAAAATTGTAAAAAGATTGTTTTTTCATTTTATGCTAATTCTTTTAACAAAATATTGCTTAATTCTTTCGAAGCTTCTTCTTGTAATCCTGGTTTATTAACAATAACATATTGATAGCTATCTTTTTGTCTAAGCTCTCATTTAGCTTGTTCAATACGTTTTTCAATAACCTCTTTGGATTCAGTATCTCTTTTTATTAGGCGGTTTTTAAGTTCATCTAAAGATGGAGGAACAATAAAGATAGTTAGCAAACCTTTGTCTTTATTTTGCTCACACATCTTAATAATTTGTAAACCACCTTGTGGTTCGATTTCTAAGAAAACATTTTTGCCTTCATCACGAAGTTTGTCTACAAATTCTTTTGGTGTTCCATAATAGTTACCTGAGAAGGTTGCATACTCTAATAATGCGTGTTCTCTAATTTTTTCTTCAAACTGTGATTTTGTAAGAAAAAAGTAATCTTTACCGTTAATTTCCCCTGCACGTTTTGGTCTAGTAGTCATAGAAACACTAAAAGCTAGATTGAAACGAGGATCATTAATAATTGGGGACCAAATGGTTCTTTTACCAACACCACTAGGGCCAGACATAACAATTATTTTGCCACGTTTGTTTTTTTTCATAATTTCTACCCTATCTTAATGTCTTCTTCAGCATACTGAATATTCTTGCCGAATGAGACTCTTCTTACTCATGCAAGTAGAGATGTTGAAACACCTAATTGACCAACGAACATGCAAATAATCAAGATAACTAGTGCAAATGGACCAGAAATAGCTGTTATACCCATAGTGAATCCAACAGTTCCGAATGCAGATGTTACTTCATATAGTGTAGACATAATATTGATTTTAAATACATTACCAATTCTTTGGGTTGGGTTTTCTACATTTGGAGTGTACATAATTAATACTGCACAAACAAATACAAGGACCAAACTAACAAAGAACACTAAGAATGAGTTAGCTACAGTTTTCCTTGGAATGTTTCGTTTAAATAATGAAATGTTTGTTCTCCCACGAATTGTAGATATTAATGTAGCTAAAATTACTGCAAGAGTTGTAGTTCTTATGCCACCACCAGTTGATGAAGGTGAAGCACCAATAAACATCATTATGTTAAATGAAGTTTGTGAGCCTACAGTTAGTAGACATTGTTTAAATGTACTGAATCCAGCACTTCTAGATGCAGTAGCATTATATACAAGAGCTCAGCACTTGTTGAATAATTCATTATCACCCCAATATTTGCATCCTAGGATATTATTAATTGACATTAATGTTGCATTGTCAGAAAGCATATTACCAGTGTTTGGAGCACCAAATTCAAAACCAAAAGATATCGAAAGACCGATTGCGAAAACTAATACATATGAAACCGCACAAACTTTACTAAACAAACTATAACGATAATGAATATTTTTACGTTTTAGACGAATTTTTTCATAAACATCGAAAATTAAAGGATAACCAATTCCACCAAGAACGATTTCAATCATTGTCATTAATTGGAACACAACGTTTCAATCGTTTCTAAATGCTGATAATGAAATGTTTTGTTGGAAAATATCAAATCCAGCATTGTTCATTGCTGAGAATGAACAAAAGATTCCTTGTCATAATGCCAATGGATAATTGTGATATGAACTTACTAATTGTGGAGTGTCAAATGTTATTGAAACATTATTGCCTAAATCAGTTGTGCCTTGAACATATACTGGCATTCAACATAATCAAAAAGACATTAAAAAACCAAAAATAATTTGAACAACAATAATAAATACAACACTAAAACGGATAGACCTAAATGTGTTACTTAATTTGCTCGATCCACGCTCAGACTGAAGCATAATGATTTGATTCATTTTGACTTCATCACCTTTTTTGAAGAAATTTCATAATACATAGAACAGCGAAATAATTCCTACTCCACCTAGCCAAATCAAAATGAATATTACGAATTGCCCTGCAAAATTAAAAAAGGTACATAAATCAACACATGTAAGACCCGTGTTGGTAAATGCACTACAAGCGATAAACAAAGCATTTCAAAATGTATACGGGTGTGTTCCTTCGGTTGTTACATTTGGAATTGTTCATTCAGAATGTGTTCATGGAACATACAAAAGAATGCCACCTAGAATAATAACAAAAATGTAAACTCGGAAAAAGATATGGAATATGTTATTCCCTATAAAAATTTGTTTTAATATCTTCCCAACTTTTTTAGCTTTAACTTTTTTGTCTTCAATTTTGTCCATATCGAATAATCGAATAATTGTATTATAATATAAAAAGTATATTAAGCATTATGGCAAAGAACGAATATTTTATTTTAGGATGTGGCGCCTTTGGCGGTCTTGTGGCTGATTTGTTAAATAATTCAGGTGCAAACGTAGTTGTTATTGATAAAGATCCTAAGATTATTGAACAGGCAAATAAGAAATATAGTTATGCAATTTGTGCTGACACAACTAATATCGACACATTAAAAGATTTAGGTGTGCACAAAGCAACTTGTGTAATTTTAGGATTTAGTGATGTAGAAAATTCAATTACTACTGTAGCCAATTTAATTGAACTTGGTGCTCAAGGTGTTCTTATAGCAAGAGCTATCAATAAATTACATGCTCGTGTACTAAAAACTTTAGGTATAGAACATGTTGTTTTACCAATTCAAGAATCTGCATCTCGTGTTGCACTTCAAGCATTATATAACTTTAACGAAAGTGTATATAGTCTAACTCATGGTTTAAGTTGAACAAAAGTTACAGTTGGCAACGAAAAGTGTACGAAAGAACCTATTAAAAATTTAAATATTCGTCAAAAATTAAAGGTAAATATCATGTATGCTTTGCATAATGGCAAACTTCAATTTCCAATTGATCCAAACACAACTTTGTCAATTGGCGATACAATCGCCTTAATGTGTCCAGATCAGCATTTAAACGATGCAATTCATTATTTTGCAGGTTTTGATCCACGAAAAAAATATAAAACAAAATAATATATGTCTAAAAAACAAAAATTGGAAGCCTCTATATTAGCTTTTAATGCTGAGGATAAAAAAGTATTCTTTAAACAACTTGATTCTATGTATAAAGCTGGAATCAAAATTATTCATTATGATGTAATTGATGGTAAATTTGCTCCAAATACAGCTTATGGGACAGAATGGTTAAAAGAACTATTTTTGCGTGGTTTTGAAGTCAACGTACATTTTATGGTAATGAAACCAATTAAATGGTTTAAGGAATTTATTGTTTACCCATTTTCCACTTTGACTTTCCAACCTGAACCTGTTAGCAAATTAACTGCTTCAATTTTACTTAATAAAATTAAAAAAAGTAATCGTAAGTGTGGATTAGCATTTAAACCACATACTGATTTAAATAAGTATGTTAGTTTAATTAAAAAATGTGATTATGTAACTATTATGGGTGTTGAACCTGGATTTGGTGGGCAACAATTCATGAAAGAAATAACACTAAACAATTTAGTGTTAATCAATAAGATTAAGAAAGAATACAACCCTAAATTAGTTGTTCAGTTAGATGGTGGAGTTAATTTTGAGGTAATTAAATTAACCTCAAAATATGTGGATAATTTTATTTCTGGTAGTTTTTTAATCAAACAAAAAGACCCCAAGGCGGTAGTCAAATTTGTTCAACAAATTTAATTTGTTTTTGTA
>CADAXN010000020.1 GCA_902791895.1 uncultured Ureaplasma sp. | reverse complement strand
TCAAATTAACATATAATTTAAATGAAAAAATTCTTAATATATATTCACCTGAAAATAATAAAGATTTTAATGAATTAGAAAATAATAAAATTGAATTATGTAAATATATGCATGATTTCATTAATAAATTTCCAAATTTATCAAAAATAGATAAATCAATAGAACCACAACTTTTTGAAGTTGAAGATAAAATTAATTTAAAAGGAGCATTAAATAATTTGATAAATATACTAAAAGTTAAAATGCTTAAATATTTCAAAGAAAGAGAAAAAGAATTGGCAATTTATAAAATTAAAAAATATATATTAACAAAAATATATGAAAAAATATATCCACAAGATTATGATAAAGATGATTTATTATTCTATTATAAAACTATTTCTTTATCTTGGATAGAGCCAAAACATTTAAGAATACCATATGAAATTAATATTGATAATTTTTTGCCTATTACAAATTCTTATTTTAAGCAAATTGATTATGAAAAATCTCCTTCTTGTAAAATGGATATTATTTCAAAAATATTTAATACAATAAGTTCTGCTATAAAATTTTGTCAAGGAGGAAATTTTTCAACAGATGATATAGCCCCTTTATTCGAATATGCTTTGATAAAAGCTAATGTAACACTACCAGTAGCACCATTACGATGTTTTTCAATAATATATTCAATTGGTTGTGGTTGAAGCGGATTGTTTTGCTTTGGCTTAGCATTTTCTTCTTCATTTTCTTCAGTTTCTGATTTTGTATTCTTATAGTATAAGAAAGTAACAATATCAGCATCTTGTTCAATTGCACCAGATTCACGTAAATCAGAAAGTAAAGGTTTTGGATTTTCACCTGTTGTAGTTTTAGCACGGTCTTCAATTTTTCTTGATAATTGTGCTAAAGCCATAATCGGGGTATCAATATCTCTTGCTATAATTTTTAACATACGAGAAATATTGGCAACTTCTTGTTGACGATTGCTTGAGCTAAAACGATCAGTAGTTCCTTTTAACAATTGCAAATAGTCTACAACTACTAATCTAATGTCGTAGTTAGACTTAATTTGTTTTAGTTTTGCTTGAATATCAAGAATTGATAAATTACTTGTATCATCGATAAAGATAGGTAATTCACTAATTTCTTCAATTTTTTCTTGAATATTGTTTAGAGACTGACCAGCAAGATCACCTCTTTTAATTTTAGTGATATCAGTGTAAGATTCACTTGCTAGCATTCTTTCTAATACTTGTTTAGCAGACATTTCAATTGAAAATAAAACAACAGCTCCAGGCTTTTTATTATTGTCTGCTTTTTGTGATTTGATATCTTTAGCTGCATTAAGAATAAAGTTTAATGCTAAAGCGGTTTTACCAGTACCTGGTCTTGCCGCTAAAATTATTAAATCTCCTCTTTGAAATCCATCTGTGATACGATTAATTGGTTTAAACCCACTGCTAATTCCAGTTAACTTTGAATGGTCAGCATTAATAATGTTGTTTAGTGAAATTTTGAAATTTGATGTGATGTTACTAATTGGAGCAATATTATCAACTTTTTTAGAATTGATAATTTCTGAGAATTTTGATAACCATTCATATGATTGCTCTTGAAACTTTGTAAAATCAACATTTTGAGCGATTAAATTTTCAGCAAAATAATTTAACTGATTTTTAATAGAAAATTCTTTAACAAAATCAACATATGATTGAAGATTTAATGATGTAGTGTATGAGTAGTATAACCCATAAACAAATGAACGATAATCAGGAAGCAATGAAGCAAGTTCATTATTTTTAGAGATATATTCACAAACTGTTAAATGGTCAACTGGTTTGCCTTGGGAATGAATATCAATGATAGCTTGAAAAACACAACGCAATTTTTGATCGTAAAAATCCTTAAGTTCAAGTTTTGCAATGACATCGTCAATGATGGTAGGGTCATTAAGCATGCATGAAATAATATTTTTTTTTTATTTTTCGATATTTGCAGCTGTTGGCTGTTTAGTGCTTTTTGCTTTCTGAATCATATGATATTTAACCTTTGCTTTATAAAATTAATCAGTAACAATAATGTGCATTTTTGCTTTGATTGTTTTGTAGACATTTAGTTCAATGTGAACATTGCCTACTTTTAGAGGCTGAAAATCATCACTAAACATGTATTTTGTGATTATAATATTTTGTTCTTTTAATAAATCAATGATTTGCTTTTGAGATACAGAACCAAAAGCTTTGCCTTTATTTGATTTTAATTTGAAGTTCAATGTAACTGCTTCAAGCTGAGCTTTTAGTTTAATTGCATTAGCAACATTTGTATCTTCAATTTTTTGTAATTTAGCTAAATCTTTTTCCAAGTGTTGATTTGCAGTTTTACTGGCTAAAACAGCTAGTTTATTTTTGGACAAAAAGTTACGAAAGTAGCCTTCACTCACTTCCACAACTTGGTTCTTTTTACCAAGATTTTTTACATCTTGAAGTAGAATTACTTTCATTTATTATTCCTTAACGAATGGCATTAAAGCAACAATACGTGCACGTTTGATAGCGTTAGTAATCATCTTTTGGTGCTTAGCGCATAAACCTGTAATTCTTCGTGGAAGAATACGACCATTACTAGATATATAGTTGTTCAATAATTCAACATCCTTGTAGTCAACGTGGTTGATACCTTTGTTACATAATAAACAAGACTTTTTAAAAGTTTTGTGTGGTTTTCTATTAAATGAGCGTTTTAAATCACCTGTTTTTGTATTTTTAATTGGCATAAATGTCCTTTCAATAAAATTATTTGTTAACTTTTTCTAGTTCGTCGAATCATTCAAGATCATCATTTTCATCATACTTAGGTTGTTGAACCTTTTGTTCTGATGGCTCTAAGTTGTTAATTGAAGATTCAGGAAAAAGTTCAGATACGCTTGGGGCTTGTGTATTATCTGCTGTTGCAGTTTCATCATTGCTTTTACTAGATAATGAATTGATGTTTTCAACAACAACTTCCATTACGTATACTGTTTGGTTCGTTTGTTTAGAAACATAGCTTCTTCTAGAAATTCGTCCTTCAATACTTACTAAACTTCCTTTTTTTAAGTATGTTTGTACAAAGTTTGCTTGGTTGTTTCAAGCAACACATGGAACAAATACAGTATTATTTTGCTGATTACCTTTTGAAAAACTACTGTTGCAAGCAACAGAAAAGTTAGATACTTGCACATTGCTAGAAGTTGTACGACTTGTAGGATCAGTTGCAATTCTACCAACTAGTAAAACTTTATTCATTATTTTTAACCTCTGCTGTTTGGCTCTCTACTGTAGCTTTAACTTCATCAGTTAATTCTTTAACAGCAGCTTTACGTTCCATTTTTTTCTTGTAAATGATAGCTTGACGTTGTGCTTTTTTAACTTTCTTTGGATTTGCTAAAGCACGTGCACCATAATCTTTATCAAGATTGATGACTAAAAATCTAATGACATCTTTATTCAATTTAGCTAATCTGTTAAATTCAGCAATTTCGGATGGAATCTTAGTTGAGAAATTTAGTTGAATGTATCAACCTTTATCAAAACCTTCAATCTTGTATGCTAAATCTTTAAGACCTAGTTCAGTTTCTTTAAAATCCTTATTTTTGTTAACGATTTTAACTAAATCTTTTAATGTGTCCTTAGCTTCTTTTTTTCCTAAGTCGCCTCTAACGACTAACAATATTTCATAATTTGACATAGTGTCTCCTTCATGGTTTAATAGTTTAATCTTTCTTGTAAATTAAACAAAGAAATACACCCATGCTGTTTGCATAAATGTATAAGTATTATATATATTTATCAAAATAGTATAAATATTGTTATGATTATTGACTTAAATCAGTTTTTTAATCAGTGATTCTAATGCAATCGAATTTTTAGATCAAGGTTTTTGTCTAACATAGTTCACATATGAACTAAAAGGCTCATTAAAGCAGTACAATTCATTAACGTTTCATTGTGTTCGCAATGAGTTGTAAAGATTTAGACAATTTTTATCAATTCCATTGTAATTTGATATTGCAAAAGGATAATTGAAAATGTTAATGTTATGTTTTGTTTTAAAATAGTTAAAATTTTCAACCAATGAAAATTTAACATTTTCTTCATACTCTAAGTAATTGATAAATGAAATGTTGGTATCGTCGATGAAGTAATTATCTAAAGTAGTTCATTGATTTTTTAAATCAATAATCAGATAATCATAATTTGTTTGAATCAACTCTAATTGTCGTTTCAATATACGCAACACTTCATTAATGCTTTTAATCTTAATGTTTTGATTTGTATCAGCTCCAAAAAGCAAAATGTTGAGTTTGTGTTTATAGCGGTATATTTTGAATGGGGGGATTTGCTTAGTAGATTTTGATATTATCATTTCAGGTTTCAATTCGCTGAAGTATTGAGGTGATAAAATTGTCGAAAAAACAAGAACTTTTTTCGAATTATTAACAATATTAGAAGCTAAATTTAAGGCAAAAAAGCTTGCAGATTTTGATGAATTTTGATTATGATTTAAAATGATAATTTTGTTCATTATTTGATTTTTCCACTAACAATTTGTTTTCAACTTCTAGGATACTTGCGATTTGTATTTTTATTTTTTTTAAAAATAAAAATGTGATGGAAAGCACCGTTTAATTTGAACTCTTCTTCATTTACAAGCAATAAATCTAGTTCGTTAATAATTCATTGTGATTCTTCTAATTCGTGTTTGAACTTTCTTGATTTTGGCTCAACAATTAGTCCGGAAGTTTTAGCATATGGAGCACTAATTTCTAGGATAGTTTTTAATTCAGCAACAGCTCTTGAAGTTACTAGATCAAAAGACTCATATTGTTCTTGACTGATATTTTCAGCTCTTTTATGAATAACTTTGACTTTTTTTAAATTTAGTTCAGTTGCTAAATTTTGAATAAATTTAGCTTTTTTTTCTGTGGCTTCTATCAATGTTAAATCAATATCTCTAAACATCAATTTTAAGAGAATTCCAGGGATTCCACTTCCAGAACCAATATCAAGAACTGATTTAATTTTATTAAAATCTACGTTCCTATAAGGAATGATAGAATCAAAAAAATAGTTTTGGTAAACAATTTCTTCTTTAGCTAAATTAGTTAGATTAAATTCTTGATTTTTTGCTTGTAAAAATTTTTTGTAAGTTTCAACTTTAACAAAAAAATCATTAGGAATGTTTTTAAAATTTTGTTTTATTGCAATCTCAAATTCTTGTCTATTCATACTATTTATTTGTTTCAATGTAGTATTTAATAATCATTAAATCATTAACACTTATTCCAGGAATTCTTGAAGCTTGTTCTAAAGTTAAAGGCTTAATTTTGTTTAACTTTTCTCTAGCTTCAAGTGGTAAATTAGTGATTTTACTATAATCATCGATTTGACTAATTTTAATTAATAATTGCTTATTAAATTTGTTTAAAATTTTATCTTCATGTTTAATATAACCATCAAATTTAACAAGAATTTCAATTTTCATTTTTATTTCGTCATTTAACTTTGAATATTCACTGTCTTTTAACACATCATTAATTTTGATTTGAGGTTGTTTTAATAGCTCATATAAATTATGACTGCGATATTTAGTTGAAAGATTTTTAAACTTTTTAAGTGTTGTAGTTTTTAAATATTTTATAACTTCAGCAATCTTATTTTTAATGTTTAAATATTTTTGATAACGTTGTTTTTTAACTAAACCAACATCGTAGCCAATTTCCATTAAGCGATCATCTGCATTGTCGTTTCTTAAGTATAAACGATGTTCAGCTCTCGAAGTTAATAAACGATAAGGATCTTTTACTCCTTTAGTAACAAGGTCATCAATCATTACACCAATGTAGGCTTGATTACGTGAAAGAACTAATTGTTTACGATTTTCAATATTGAGTGTTGCATTAATTCCAGCAATTATTCCTTGTCCAGCGGCTTCTTCATAACCGCTTGTTCCATTAACTTGTCCAGCAAAATACAATCCTTTTATTAATTTTGATTCCAAAGTAGGTCAAAGCTGAGTAGGATCAATTGCATCATATTCAATGGCATAAGCATATTTTAAAATCTTACAATTCTCTAACCCATTGATTGTATGAACAAATTGTTCTTGGATTTCTTTAGGCAAAGATGTTGATAAACCTTGCAAGTAATATAAGTTAGATTGTAATGATATTGGTTCAATAAAAATTTGATGTCTTGGTTTATCTTTAAAGCGAATCAATTTATCTTCAATACTTGGACAATATCTTGGACCAACTCCAGAGATTTGACCAGAATACATTGCGGATTGTTTAATGTTCTTTAGAATGATTTCATGAGTTTTGGCGTTAGTATGTGTTAGATAACATGGAGTTTGTTTTTCATATGGTGTGTATTGTTTACCATAGAAACTAAAATGTAATTTAGCATTAGTTCCATTTTGAATTTCCATTTTATCAAAATCAATAGTGTCACGATCAACTCTTGGAGGTGTACCTGTTTTTAACCTAATGAGTTTAAAACCTAAATCATTTAAATTATTTGATAGGTTACTTGATCTAGGGAAATTTAAAGGACCAATCTTCTCTTTAACTTTACCCATATGGGTAATAGAGTTCATATAAGTTCCAGTGGTAACCACTACAGTTTTGGCTAAATAATTACCATTTGCAGTTTTAATACCTTTAATAGCACCGGCTTCAACTAATAATTCATTAACTTCGTTACAAACTAAATCAATGTATTTATGTTTCTCAATTTCTTTTAGGAAATATTGGTGATAAGTTTCTTTATCAATTTGAGCACGATATGCTCAAACCCCTGGACCTTTTGAGCTGTTCAATAATTTCATTTGAATAGCACAATGGTCAGTAGCTATTCCTTGCACTCCGCCTAAGGCATCAATTTCTCTTGTAACAATTCCTTTGGCTGGTCCACCGATTGATGGATTGCACGGTGCTTGTGCCACGGAATCTTCAATTAAAGTAAATAAAGCTACATGGTATTTTTTATTAGCTGCAGCAAATGCAGCTTCAATACCAGCGTGTCCTGCACCAATTACTATAACATCATACTTTTTCATAATTATATGAAGTCCTTACTTGCCTTATTTGTTAGGTTAATGCAACCATTTTTGGTTACAACAACTGTGTCTTCTACTCTAACTCCGCCTAAATTTGGTTTATAAACTCCAGGCTCAATAGTTATGACAGAGTTTGCAAATAATTGACCATTATAGATAGGTGAACAATATGGTAACTCATGGATTTGGATTCCAACTCCATGACCTAAAGAATGAAGGAATAATTTTCCTCATTTTTTATTTTTAGCAATGTATCTCCTGCAAATATTATCAAGTTCATTTCCAGTCATTAGAGCATGTACAGATTCTAAACCTAATTTGTTAGCATTGTATACCAAGTTATACATATCTTGTAAATCTTTGCTTGGTTTTTTATTACCTATAAAATATGTTCTAGTAATATCAGAACAATAACCCTTATATACGCAACCAGCATCAATTAAAACCATTTGATTATTCTTTAATTTAGTATCTGATGGTATATGATGTGGGTTAGCGGTGTTTTTACCAAAGCAAACAATAGTAGGGAAAGATTCACTTGTTGCCTGTGAATCTAAAATTAGTTTTTTAATATATTTAGCTGTATCTAGTTCACTGACACCAGGTTTAAGTCATTTACGTGTTTTATTAATGATCTCAATAATGATATCTG
>CADAXN010000019.1 GCA_902791895.1 uncultured Ureaplasma sp. | reverse complement strand
GATCGATTGAATTGTTACGTGCTACAATGTTAGCAATTTGACGATCAATGTCTTCTGGTTTAGCGTTTGGACGCATTTCCTTCAATTTTTTTCTTTGAAATTCAATAAAGTCTTTGTCAGCATGTAATTGCTTAATTTCAAACTCTTGACCATAGTCAAGTTCATTTAATTTTTTAATAGTTGATTTTATATCACTCATATTTTCTCTCTTTTCTTGTATATGTATATATTATCAAATTATTTCATAAACTTTAAAAAAGGATTTTTTCCTTTTCTTAGTTCTTTTCCAATATCTTCCATTTGTTTACGGAATTTTTCTCATTGATTTATGAGTTTATTAAACTCATCTGGTTTTCTTCCAGAACCTTTAATAACTCTTTCTTTTCTTGAAGGTTGTTTCTTAAACAAGATAGGATTTTTTCTTTCTTTAAGGGTCATAGAATTCATAAGAATTGTTCAAATTCTAATTCTTTCCTCAGCTGATTCCAAATCAGAATCTGCTAAATTTTGTGCAGCAGGAATCATCTTTGCTATCGATCCTAGTGATCCCATCTTTTTAATTTGTTGCATTTGCAACATCAAATCTTCAAGATCCATTTTTCCTGAAAACATTTTTGTTAATGATTTTTTAGTTTGAGCTTCATCAATGACATCACTAGCTTTTTCAGCAAGAGTCATAATGTCACCTAAACCAATAATCCTATCAGCCATTCTTTCAGGATAAAAGATATCTAATGATCCTATTTTTTCACCATTTCCGGTTAATTTAACTGGAATATTTAGCAAGTGAATCAAACTTAAAGCAACTCCGGCACGAGCATCAGAATCTAATTTAGTAATGATAAAACCAGACAAATTTAATGTGTCATTAAATTGTTGTGCAACATTAATCATGTCTTGACCACTCATAGCATCAACTACTAAAAGAATTTCATCAGGATGAATAGCATTACGAATGTTTACTAACTCATTCATGAGTTCCTCATTTGTTTGTAAACGACCAGCAGTATCAAAAATAATAACATCGTTATTGTTTTCACCAGCAAGACTCATTGCTTCTTTAGCAGTTATAACTGGGTTTTGTGCTCCTTTTTGAAAAAAATCAACATTTGATTCTTTTGCTAAAGTTTCAAGTTGGTCAATTGCAGCTGGACGATAAACATCAAGTGCAACTAACAATGGTTTTTTATTTTGTTTAGTTTTACAATATGTTGCAATTTTACCACTAGTAGTTGTTTTACCACTACCTTGTAAACCTACTAACATAATCTTTAATGGTTTGCGGTCATAATTTAATGGAACATTTTGCGAACCTAAAATTTTTGTTAATTCTTCTTTAATAATTGTCAAAATAAACTGTTGTGGATCCATTCCTTGTGGAACCATTTGGTCAACAGATTTTTGACGAATGTTTTTAATGAAATCTTTAACAACTAATAGGTTAACATCAGCTTCTAGAAGTGTAATTCGAATTTGTTTTAACAATTCAGTTATATCTTCTTCTTTGATATACATGTCATTTATTTTTTTTGACATGTGTTTTGCAACTATGTTTGATATAAAAGACTTAATCATAAATTATTTTCAATTTACTAAAAAGTAATTTTTCTTACCTTTCTTAATGTATGAAAATTTATTTTGAATTGCATCATTTTTGTTAACAACAAAATCAATACTATCAACTAAAACATTGTTTACAGATATTGATTTACCTGCAATCAATTGTCTTGCTTGTGATTTTGAACCACAAACATTTAGTGCAATTAATAAATCAAGAATGTTGTATTGATTATCTACTGCATCAATTTTAGGCATTCCATTTAATACCATGTATAAATCATCTTCATTTAATTCATGAAGTTTATCACTAAAGAACAAATGTGAAATATTTTTACATTTTTTGGCTTGTTCAATACCATGAATATCAGAGACTATTGTCTCTGCTAAAACATTTTGTGCATAACGTAAAGATTTATTTTCGTTATGTTTAGCCATAATCTTATTAATTTCATCAATGGGAATAAAAGTTAAAGTTAATAATAATTTTTCAACATCAGCATCTGATTGATTGATTAAGAATTGATACATTAAATATGGACTTGTAATTTCTGGGTCTAAGTAAACTGCACCAGATTCAGATTTTCCAAATTTAGTTCCATCAGCTTTAGTTAATAAGTTAACTGTCATACCAAAAGCATTGTTTTCATCACTTGTCTTTTTTCTAATAAGTTCTACACCAGTAGTAATGTTACCTCATTGATCGCTACCACCAATTTGTAAAGCAACATGGTATTGTGAATACAAACAATAAAAGTCATATGCTTGGATTAATGTATATGAAAATTCAGCATAACTAATACCAGCATCTAATCGTTTAGAAACAATTTCTTTTTCAAGCATGTAGTTTACATTAATGTGTTTACCAACGTCTCTTAAAAAGTCGAAAATATTCATATTTTCATAGAAATTGTAATTATTGATCGCATCAATACCAGTAACCTTTTTAATCTGTTTTGCAATACAATCAACGTTGTAAGACACTAAGTCTAAATTCAGTAACTTACGTTCACTTAATTTACCAGATGGATCACCAATTCTTCCAGTAGCACCACCAATAATTGCATATGTTGGGTAACCAGCTTGGTAAAATCTTTTTAATGTAACTAACATTAAATAATTTCCCAAGTGCAAAGATTTAAAACTTGGATCAAATCCACAGTATAATCCTCATTTTTTAGACGCAGCAAATTCTTTTGCTTTGCCTTCATTTGTGATGTTGTTCAACACCTTTCTCTCTCTTAATTCATCAAAAATATTCATGCAATAATTATATATAACTGCAAATTAAGTGTAGATATTTATCTTTTGTATCTTTGAAATATGTATATAATATGAATTAAATTATGAATAAAGTTATACTTGTTGAAAATTTCGCAATCAAAAAGATAACGCAGCCATTTATCAAACAATTTTTTTCGGCAGTTATTGCAGGTATTATAATTGGAATTGCTTACTCAGCTACTTTGTTGATTATTTGCTACACCCATTCTGATAATGAAGCAGCAAATGTTATAGCTAAGTGATGTGGTGGTATTCTTTTTAGTATTGGACTAATTGGTTGTTGTTTAATGGGTGCATCATTGTTTACTGGAAACTGTGCCGGATTTATTGCTTGTAAACATAAAAGAGTAAAATGACGATACTTAATTTATGACTTAATAATAACTCTAATCGGAAACTGATTAGGGTCAGTTATTATAGTTGCAGTGATATTTGGATGTGGACTATTTAGCTCATATAATGGTCAAGGAATGGTAGCCAATGATTTAACAGCAAGAGTGATTGCTATTGCGGTTGGTAAAGTTAATTTGCCTTGATGACAAACATTATTATGTGGTATTATATGTAACATTCTAGTTATTGGATGT
Organism: uncultured Ureaplasma sp.; assembly: GCA_902791895.1. GTDB lineage: Bacteria > Bacillota_I > Bacilli_A > Mycoplasmatales > Mycoplasmoidaceae > Malacoplasma_A. The sequence goes on along the minus strand of CADAXN010000019.1, from coordinate 9,124 downwards.
CTTATCGCTTGAATTACACTTGAAAATAAAGCAGCAAGTATTTTGGCAATTGTATTATTAATTACTTGTTTCCTTCTAAGTGGATACCAACATATTGTTGCTAACTTCTTTATTATTGCTTTAGCTGGATTCTTGCAATTATTACCAGGATATGCTGGGGAAGTATTAAATGTAGGTAGAATCTTCTGATGTTGCTTACTATTTACCAGTATCGGTAATACAATTGGTGGCTTCTTCTTAATTTGATCTTACTACGCAATTAATTCGCATGTATATCGATTTAGACGTTTTGACCCACCTCATATCAGGCCAATCGAAAACCATAAGCAAGAAACTTTTGATTCTGGATCAAGCAAAAACTTAGAAATTAATAGAGCTTGATACAAAATTGAGAATAAATATAATTCTAAGCTTAATGAATATGAAGATCAATATCATGAAATTTGTAGAAATTATAATGAGCAATGCAAATTAATTATTAAGAATGCTCCAAAAGAAGAAAGAAAACAATTAATTGCTGAGTTAAAATCTGACAAAAAGAACAAAATTAAAGCACTCAACCAAAAAATTTACAATACAAGATATGAATATAGTCTTGCTTACGCTAAATTCAATGAAAATCTAAAATACAAAAAACCAAACGAAAAGAAAACTATACCTACTCCTAAAAAACGCAAATCAAAGAAATAATTACTTTTAAATAGTTTACATTTACTAAAATACCAAATAATTGGTATTTTTTAATGTATTCTTGACCTTTATATCAAAAGATCAAATTACATATATTGATAATTTTTAATTAAAAACATACAAATATTTTTTCAAAACTGTTTTTTTATTGTAATATATCTATGTTTTTGTCACTTTTTTAAAAGCGATACACACAGATAAGTTGCTATATTTTATCAAGGAGGAAAAATGCCAACTATATCACAATTAATTCGTAAGGGTAGAAGATCAAAAACTTATAAGTCTAAATCTCCTGCTTTAAATAAAAGCTTCAATACTCTAGAAAATAGAGAAAAGAAGTATAGTAACCCCTTAAAACGAGGAGTTTGTACTCGTGTGGGAACTATGACACCTAAGAAACCTAACTCTGCGTTACGTAAATATGCTAAGGTTAAGTTAACAAACCACCAAGAAGTATTAGCTTACATTTCAGGTGAAAAACACAATTTACAAGAACACAGTATTGTTCTAGTAAGAGGCGGAAGAGTTAAAGACTTACCCGGTGTTAGATATTTATGCGTAAGAATCAAGCTAAAAAAAGAGATGTACTACCTGATCCAATTTACAATTCAAAATTGGTAACAAAAGCCATTAACATGTTAATGTGAGATGGTAAACGTTGAAAAGCACAAGATATCTTATATGGTGCATTTAAACGTATTGAAGAAAAAACAAAAAAACCAGCTATGGATGTTTTCAATCAAGCACTTGAAAATATCATGCCAACACTAGAACTAAAAGTTCGTCGTGTTGCTGGTGCTAACTACCAAGTACCTACTGAAGTTTCGCCACAAAGAAAAATTACTCTAGGTCTAAGATGATTAGTACTTTATTCGAGAAATCGTAATGAAAAAACAATGTTAGAAAGATTAAGTAACGAAATCATTGATGCAAGCAATGGTATTGGTGCTGCAGTTAAAAAACGTGAAGATACTCACAAGATGGCTGAAGCAAACAAAGCATTTGCAAACTTGAGATTTTAATTTTTATCGAGGAGTAGAGAAAATATATGGCTAGATTATTCCCAATGGAAAAATACCGTAACTTCGGTATTATGGCACACATTGATGCTGGAAAAACAACAACATCAGAACGTGTTTTATTCTTAACTAAAAGAATTCACAAAATCGGTGAAACACATGATGGTGAATCAACAATGGACTGAATGGCACAAGAAAAGGAACGTGGAATTACAATTACTTCTGCTGCTACTTATTGTGTTTGAAGAGAACATGAATTAAACTTAATTGACACACCAGGACACGTAGACTTTACTGTTGAAGTTGAACGTTCACTTCGTGTACTTGATGGAGCTGTTACAGTTCTTGATGCACAAAACGGTGTAGAGCCTCAAACTGAGACAGTTTGACGTCAAGCTAGTGAATACCGTGTTCCAAGAGTTGTTTATGTAAACAAAATGGATAAAGTTGGTGCTGATTTTGAAGAATCAGTTAAATCACTTAAAACTAGACTTGGAGCTAATGGTGTTGCTATCCAATACCCAATTGGATCTGAAAATAACTTCCAAGGTTTAATTGACCTTGTAGAAATGAAAGCTTACTACTATGCTGGAGATGATAACGAAACTGCTAAAGTTGAAGACATTCCTGCTGATTTGGTAGATAAAGCTAATGAATTCCGTACAATCATGATGGATGAAATTGTAAACTTCGATGATAAATGTATGGAAAAATACTTAAATGGAGAAGAATTAACAATTGATGAAATCAAGATGTGTATCCGTAAAGGTACTTTAACATCTGAATTCTTTCCAGTTATCTGTGGTTCAAGTTTTAAAAACAAAGGTGTTAGAAAAATGATGGATGCTGTTGTTGACTTCTTACCATCACCACTTGATGTTCCAAGCATCCAAGGATACAACAGTAATGATGAAAAAGTAGAAGTTAAACCAAGTGATGATGAGAAATTCTGCGGTTTAGCATTTAAAGTTGCTACTGATCCATTCATTGGAAGATTAACTTTCGTTCGTGTATATTCTGGTGTATTAAAAGCCGGAAGTTATGTAATGAACACATCTAAAGGTAACAAAGAACGTATTTCACGTCTAGTTAAGATGAGTTCAAACAGTAGAAGTGAAATTGATGAAATTAGAGCTGGTGATATCTGTGCAGTAATCGGATTAAAAGGAACTGTCACTGGAGACACTTTAGCAGATGAAGGTTTAGACATTAGACTTGAATCAATGAAATTTGCTGAACCTGTAATTTCATTAGCTGTTGAACCAAAAACAAAAGCTGACCAAGAAAAAATGGCAATTGCTTTAAGTAAATTAGCTGAAGAAGATCCAACTTTCAGAACATATACAAATGAAGAAACTGGACAAACTATTATTTCTGGTATGGGTGAATTACACCTTGATATTATTGTTGACCGTATGCGTCGTGAATTCAACGTTCAAGTAAACGTTGGTGCTCCACAAGTAGCATACCGTGAAACATTTACAAAAACCGGAGATGCTGAGGGTAAATATATTAAGCAATCTGGTGGTCGTGGACAATATGGACATGTTGTTGTTAAATACGAACCTAATCCAACAAAAGGTTATGAGTTCGTTGATGCGATTGTTGGAGGTAAAGTTCCTAAGGAATATATTAAATCAATCAATAATGGCATTATTGAAGCAACAAAATCTGGACCACTTGCAGGATACCCTTTAATTGACATTAAAGCAACACTATTTGATGGATCATACCACGAAGTTGACTCTTCTGATATGGCTTTCAAAATTGCTGCAAGTATGTCATTAAAAGAAGCGGCTAAAATCTGTGGTATTGTGTTACTTGAGCCAATTATGTCAGTAGATGTAACTGTTCCTGAACAATACTTCGGTGATGCAATGGGTGATATTTCTTCAAGAAGAGGAAACATTATTGGTACTGAACAAAGAGCTAATGCACAAATCATTAAAGCTCAAGTTCCATTAAAAGAAATGTTTGGTTATGCAACTGACTTACGTAGTTTCAGTCAAGGTAGAGGTAACTATGTTATGCAATTCAGTCACTATGCTCAAGCTCCTAAGAGCGTAGTTGAAGAAGTTGTTAAATTCAAACAACAATCTGAAAAGAAATAGTTTTATTCTAAATTAATTTAAACTCACATATTCTTGTAATTTTAGAGAATTGTGAGTTTTTATTTTTTGAATAAGAACATATACCTATTGAATCAAAATAATAAGTCGTAACTAAATAGCTATCACCCTATACCATGGTTGAAAGGGTAATAGACCTAAGATTCATAAAAAGTATTGCCAGTTATTAACTTTTGTGTCTTAACTTTATGTTTGTATTTTTACTTCAAACAAATTTTCTGAAGAAAATCTTTTCAATTTCCATTCATAATATTGGAAAGAAAATGATAATTAGTAAACTATAAAGGTAATATAAAGTAATGCTTGGAGAAATATTCATTCCAAATAATCCAATCATTCCAAAAGCAGCATTAATGTTTGGAACAAGGCAAACTAGAAGTACTAAAAAGATTGAAACACTTTCGGCAATTATTAATCATTTATTATCAAAAATGTTAGTCCTAAACAATGATTTTTGTGATTTCAAATTAAAAATTCAAAATAACTGTGTTAGACCAATCGCCATAAAAGCTAAAGTGCTTGCTGCTTTTTCATATTCAATTTCAGATGCATATTGTTGTAAGCTATAATATGCCATAAAGTAAATCGACAAACTAACAGCTGCTTGCATAAAACTTTCTATGATTATTTTTAATCAGAGTTTATTTGCAAAAATGCTAGTTTTACTACCCCTTGGTTTTTCAAACATAATGTCATTGCTTACTTTTTCTAAACCTAAAGCAATTGCTGGAAATGAATCACTGACTAAATTTATCCAAAGAATTTGGATTGATTTAAATGTTTGCGATATGTCAAGTACACTTGCAACAATAAATAGTGATAAAATAATAATCAATTCACTAATATTACTTGCAATTAAGAAGTTAATAACTTTTAAAATGTTTTTAAATATACCTCTTCCTTGTTTAATTGCATTGACAATTGTCGAGAAATTATCATCAACTAAAATAATATCAGCTGCACCTTTTGATGCATCTGTACCTGTAATTCCCATAGCACAACCAATATTAGCTTCTCTTAATGCTGGAGCATCATTAACTCCGTCTCCTGTCATTGCTACAACTTGGTCTAAAGATTTGTACATCTTTACAATTCTAAGTTTGTTAGCAGGAGAAACTCTTGCATATACGGAAATTTTATTGATTTTTTGACGGAATTCATCATCGCTCATTTCATCTAATTCTGCACCTGTAATAGCAATATCCCCTGGTAAAAAGAAGTCTAATTCTTTTGCAATACTTTTTGCTGTTAAAGCATGATCACCAGTAATCATTACAACTTTAATACCACTAGTGATACATTGCTTAATTGATAATTTAACCTCTGGTCTTATAGGATCAATAATTCCTAATAAACCAATGAATTTAAGATTGTTTTCAACATCATTTGGTGTTTTTAAATTAGCTGAATACTCTATTTCTTTTAAACCTAAACCTAGTACTCTTCTTCCACTAGTTGAAAGTTCTAAATTAACTCTTTCAATTTCTTTTATCTCTTTAGATGTTAATTTACACACTTTGATTAATTCATCAAAAGCGCCTTTAACAACTACATATTGTTTATTGTTATACTCAACAATACAACTCATAAGTTTTCGTTCAGAATCAAATGGGAATTCAACAAGTCTTCTATATTCTTTATCAACCGAAGTTTTATCAATACCATAATATTTTTCTAATGCTGAAACTAAACAAGTTTCAGTAGGATCACCTATTTCAATTTTTTTAACATGATCGATGCTCGCATTTGAACAAACTACTGCATATTTCAGAACATCTAAATATTGTTGATTGCCATTAAATTCATCAACATTAATTAATGTGCGTTTGTTAAAATCATAAACATTAACTAATGTCATTTTGTTTTGCGTCAAAGTACCAGTTTTATCACTACAAATAACAGAAATTGAGCCCAAAGCTTCAACAGATGATAATTGTTTAGCAATAGCTTTCTGTTTTGCCATGTTCTTTATACCGATTGACATAGTAATAGTAATTACCAATGGTAAACCTTCTGGTATTGCGGCTACCGCCAAACTAATAGCAATCATAATAGCTTCAATAACTTTTGAAGTATCGCTAAACTTTTGGTCAATACCAATTTGGATAAATTGAACCACCAATACTCCAAAACAAATGATTAAACAAACGATACTAAGTATTTTTCCAAATCTTGATAGTTGTTTTTGGAAAGGACTACTTTCTGGCTTAGATTCTTTAACCATTGTAGCAATCTTGCCAATCTCAGTTTGCATTCCGATGTTAGTCACAACTGCTTTACCGCTACCATAAACAACAGTGCAACCAGAATAAACCATATTATCACGATCACCTAAAGGTGTTTTTTCATTAAAAATATTTTTTTCTGATTTATCAACTGATACACTTTCCCCAGTTAAAGTTGATTCTAATAGTTTAAGTCCATTTGCTTCAATAATTCTAGCATCAGCATAGATATTATCACCGGCTTCAAAAATAATGATATCACCAATTGTTAACTCATTACTATTAACTAGAGTTATTTTATTTTCCCTAATAGCTTTAACTTTGTTCGTGGTCATTTTTTTGAGTGAATCCAAAACTTTATTGGCTTTTGATTCTTGAAATGCACCGATTAAGGAGTTCATTATTACAATAAATAAAATAATAAATGGCTCAGCTCAATCTGCAGAATTAATAGATTCCCCACGAACAATGTGAATAATCAATGGAATAAATGAGACTATCGCCGCAACTAAAAGAATAATTATCATTGGTTCTTTAAATTGACGAAAAAAGTAAACAAAGAATGGAACTTTCTTTGTTGTTTTAATTTCATTTGATCCAAACTTTTTTTGGTTTTCAGAAACTTTTTGTAAATTCAGTCCAGATTTTACATCAGTATTTAGTTCTTTTACAATTTCAGTAACATGATAAGTTTGTGGACTTTTAACTTGTTCAGTTTGAACACTATTGACAGTTTTCATTGTTAGTAAATAATTATATAGAAAATAATCTTTCTTTGTTTTATTTAGCTTTGCCTTTTTTAAGAATCGCTAATAAATCTTTATTTTTAGTATTCTCATCATAAAACCATAAGTCAGAATTTTTGCCATTTAATAACATATTACGGAAGTTCTCATAACCATTAACAAATAATTTATTGTTGTAAAAATTCTTTTCAATAAATTTTTTAAAATAAGCACGTTGCGTTATTTTTTCATTTGGACACATCATTTTAATTATAGGGACTTTAAGCTTTTTTGATACTGCAATAATATCTTTTTCATTACATAGTATGAGTGGTCTAATAAGATACATATTGCTTCTATCTAAATAAGTATTTGGTTTGAAAGTTGCAATCCTTCCTTCATTTACCATGTTTAAAAATATTGTTTCAATTGCATCATCAATATGATGACCCATGGCTATTTTATTACAATGAAGTTTTTTTGCTTCTTTTATAAGAATTGCTTTTTTCATTTTTGAACATAAAGAACATTGAATGCGGTTATTCTCTTTTTTAATTTCCAAAACCTCTGCAATATTAGAATCAATAATTTTAATGTCCAAATTATGTTGCTTAATTCACCTTAAATAACGTTTGTATTTAATATCTTTATTAAAGTTTGGTTTAATATGAATACCATAAACTTTAACATCTCAATTACGTTTAAGTTTTAACTGGTTAGCATATAGTTTAAGTGCATAATATAAAAGTGTAGAATCTTTCCCACAACTGATTCCAACCATAATACTATCTTTATCATTAATGAAATTGAACATTTCATTTGCTTTAATTACAGCACCGACTAGTCTTCTCATACTTTCTTAACTATTATAGTTATCATAATATGTTAAGCACGGTATAATGTATAATAGACATATTAAAATTAATTAATTTTTAGGAGTAAAATGAAAAAAAATAAAAGCAACAAAGTAATTCTTGTAATTAATGCTGGTAGTTCTTCAATTAAATACAAGGTGTTTAAGCTTGACAATGATGAAGTTATTGGTTCAGGTCAATGCGAAAAAATTGGAAACCCAAAAGGTATATTTAGCCTTAAATATACTTTAAATGGTAAAACAGAAAAGATTGAAGAAATTTTACCTATTCCTAATCACAATGTTGGGACAAAAAAAATTCTAGATGAATTAAAAAAACATAATGTAATCACCAATTTAAAAGATATTGTTGGTGTTGGTCATAGAGTTGTTATGGGCGGAACAAAATTCAACCAGTCAACAATTGTTACAAAAGCGGTTAAAAACGCTTTAACAAAATATATCCCATTAGCACCTTTACATAATCCACCAGAAATCGAAACAATTAATGTTTTTGAAAAATTGTTACCAGGAGTTAAAAATGTTGTTGTATTTGACACTTCATTCCACACTACTATTCCTGATTTCAATCATTATCCTCTAGATCAAGAAGTAGTTAAAAAATACCAAATCTATAAATATGGTATGCATGGTACAAGTTACCGTTATGTAACTTTAAAGATGCAAAAAGTTTTAAAAAAGAAAAATGTAAATTTAATTATTTGTCATTTAGGTAATGGCGCTAGTATATGTGAAGTTAGAAATGGTAAATCATTCAATACAACAATGGGATTAACTCCACTAGAAGGATTAATGATGGGATCGCGTTGTGGCGATGTAGACGTAAGTATTGCTACTTACTTATTCCGTCAAGGATATAAAGTTGAACAAATCGAAGATTTGTTAAACAAACAATCAGGATTTAAAGGTGTAACAGGATTCAATGATTGCCGTGATGTTACTGATGCAGCAAGTAAAGGTGACAAAAAAGCAATTCTTGCACTTGAAATGTACATAACAAGAGTAGCAAAATACATTGTTACTTATGCAAATGAAATTGGAAACATAGCTAGAATTGATGGTATTGTATTTACAGCAGGTATTGGTGAAAATGCACCTGATATGATTGAAATGATCACTAAAAAATTACCAATCCTTGGTTTACAACTTAATAACAAAGTTTTAATGCAAAAATATGATGACTATAGATTAATTTCTAACCACCGTTCAAACATTGATATGTATCAAGTTCGTACTAACGAAGAATTAATGATTGAGAAAGACGTTAGAAAATTAGCTAAGTTATAATTCAATTAAAATAAATTTTAAGCAATTAATGGTTGATTCATGTCAACCATTTTTTTGTTATTTAGACCACAAAAAATAAAACCACTACAAGTAGTGGTTATATGGCGCGACTGAGATGATTTGAACATCCGACCTACCGCTTAGGAGGCGATCGCTCTATCCAGCTGAGCTACAG
>CADAXN010000018.1 GCA_902791895.1 uncultured Ureaplasma sp. | reverse complement strand
AAAATAGTTGAAATTTATTTGTTAAAAAGAAGTATGTTTTGAAGTAAGATTTTGGAGATAATTTCTAGTAAAAAATGCTCACTTTTTGCAACATAGCTCTTAAAAATGTATAATATGTCCGAATGATCTTAACAAGTAAATTCAAAGGTAAAACAGTTTTAGTAAAACAGATTAACTTTAAAGATCCTTATATTTCGCATAAACTAGAAAATATTGGGTTAGCTCCTGGGGTAATCGTCAAAGTTTTAGATTATGATCGAAACAATAAGATTTTACATCTTGATATTTACAATGTTGAGTATGTTTTAAGAACCGAGGATTGTAAATACATTGATGTCGAAGAAAAAAAGTAATCAATTTTATTCAAAAAAGACTGACAATCAAAATGTAAATGTTGTTAACCAACAACAATATTTTTTCAGTAGCGATGCCCACAACTTCGGTAAACCTACACAAGATAAACAATTAAAAAAAGTTAAAGATTACTATCTTTTAATTGGTACTCCTAATGTTGGTAAGTCAACTTTTTTCAACAAGGTTAGTAAATCAACTGCCAATGTTTCAAATATTGATCGTTTAACTACATCTAGTACAGTTGGTAAAATCAAAAAACACAAAAATAAAGTAATTGTAGATTTACCAGGTATTTACAATTTATCCCACCCTATTGATGAAGAAGTTGTAGTAGCAAAACAAATATGTGATAGCAAATTCAAAAAAATTATCAACATAATTGGTGCACAATCTATTCAAAGGGATTTGCTTCTAAGTATTCAGGCAATTGAAACTGGGTTGATGAGTACTTTAATTATCAATATGGTTGACGAAGTTAATCATGAATCGTTAGATATTGACAAATTTTCAAAATGTTTGAGCAACATTAAAATCATTAAAGTAATGGCTAATAAAAATGTTGGAATCAAGGAGTCAATTAATAGTATTTTAAAAGATAAAACAGTTAATCCAAAAGTTGTTAAATATGATCAACTTACTGAATCTTGCGTTGAAAAAATATCAAAGATTCTTCCTGATTCCAAAATTTCTAAAAGATTTTATGCTTTAATGATTCTTGAAAACAACAGATATGTAATTGAAGCTGTCAAAAATCAACTTAAGGATAATTATCAAAAGATTCAAGACGTCTTAGATGAATATAAGGACATTGACTTTACAACTTCTCTAAGAAATCAAAGAACTGAATACATTGAAAAAATCTTAAACAAATGTATTAAAAAACTTCCTGATAAAAACTATTTCCAAAAAATTAACAAAACACGCCAAAGAAAAGTAGATCGTGTAATTTTAAATGGATGAGTTGGTGTTCCTTTACTTATATTGCTTTTATTAGCAATTTATTACTTGTCATTTGGACCTTATGCTGGAGGAACATTACAAAAATTGTTATCTGAAGATTTCTTTGAAAACATTGTTTGTGCTAAATGATTGAATACCTTATTCTTAGATATTTTTCATGCTAACCAGTGAACAACAGAATTATTTGTCAATGGTATATTTAGTGGTTTCTTTACAATAATTTCGTTTTGTGTGCCAATTATTATCCTCTTTACCTTAGTTAATTTAATTCAGCAAGTTGGAATCATATCAAGAATCTCGATTTTGTTAGATAGAGCTTTTGATAAATTTGGATTAAGTGGAAGAAGTGTTGTCAACTTAATGACAGGATTTGGTTGTAATGTTCCTTCGATTTTAATGGCTAGAAGTAGCAACTCCAAAAAAGAAAAAGTAATTTCTATATTAATTTCACCATTTATTTCATGTAGTGCAAGAGCAATTGTTTTTTCAACAATATGTAATATGATTTTTGGTATGTCACTTGGTTGAATAGGAGTAACACTACTGTTATTAACAAGTGGACTAGTTGCATTATTAGTTGGTTTATTCTTTTCTAAAACGATGTTTAGAAAACACAAATCATTTTTCTTTGTTGAAATGGTTGATTGAAGAAAACCAGACATCGTTGTTATTTTCAAAAATGTTTGATTTCAATTAAAAGATTTCATTGTTAAAACTGCAACAATTTTATTAATTGCTAACTTTATAATTTGGTTGTTTTCTCACGTTGGTCCAAATGGTTTATTAACTTCTGACCAAATTGATCAATCATTATTTGCTTATATGGCTTATGGTTTAAATTACTTAATGTATCCTTTTGGGACTAATACTAGTTTAGGATTCGTTGGTAATCCTGATGGATGAAAAATGACACTGTCATTAGTTACTGCTTTCCCAGCAAAAGAAATTGCTTTAAGCAACATGACTACTTTATTTGGATCAACTGAAGCTTTTCAAACTTTTATTAGATCAAATGTTCCAATTGGTATCTCATACATGGTAATCTTATTATTATATCTTCCATGTACCGCTACAATTTCCATCATGCGTAAAGAAGGTAACTGGAAGTTAGTATATATTCATATAGGAACTTCATTAACTATCAGTTATGTATTAGGTCTTATTACTTACTGAGTATCTTTTGGTATTGTAATTGCACACTAATACTTTAATCTAAATAGTATAACAGTAATATTTTAGCTTTAACTATTCCATATCTTTTAAAAGATTACTTTAAGTAATTAAAACAAAAAACTAAAAATAAACTTGATATTTAAATAAAAAAGTAGCAAATGCCACTTTTATTTTTTTATTTCAAATTGTTAGATAGTAATAACTATAAATGTAATCTCTTGATATTCATCAAAAGTTATAATCAACTCTTGAAACCTCTAATATACAATTTTTTAACTCCTTGAGCAGTCAACATATAACCAGAAGTAATAAGGAATGAATATAGAATTCAAATTGGTTGGTTAAGAGCTAATGAAGCAAATTTTGCGCCATCAAGTTTTGGCACTAAAACAAGAATTAATCCAAACAATAAAATAATTGCTAATGATGCATTAACAGGAACAGAAGGATTTGATTTAACAAACGGAACTTTTTCAGTTCTTAGAACATAAATAACAGCAATTTGAGTTAACAAGCTTTCCAAGAACCATCCTGTTGAGAATTGGTTCTGGAAATTAATGTTATTTCAACCAAATGCATAGAACATAATCATGAAACTTACAATATCAAATATTGTACTTACAGGTCCCATGCAAATCATAAATTTAAATATTGATTTTGGATTTCATTGCTGCGACTTTTTAATATAGTTCTCATCGACATTATCTCATGGTATCGAGTATTGCGAAAAGTCATAAATCATATTCAAAATCAAAATATGGATTGGAACCATTGGTGTAAATGTATCAACACTACTATTTGAGCCTTTAATTGCAAATGATAATCATACAGCAGCAAATAAAACACTTAGCATGTTTCCGAAGTTAGAAGAAACTGTCATCTTAATATATTTAATGATGTTGCAGAATGTTTTTCTTCCTTCAACTACACCATGCTCAAGAATTCTTAAATCCTTCTTTAACAAGATGATGTCAGCACTTTCTTTGGCAATATCCACTGCAGTATCTACTGAAATACCAATATCAGCCGCACGCATTGCAGCAGCATCATTAATACCATCACCCATATATCCAACTATATGTTTATTAGCTTTAATAGCTAAAACAATTCTTGATTTTTGTTCTGGAGAAAGTTTGGCAAAAATATTTACTTTCATAACTTTTTGTTTAAGTTCTTCATCGCTCATGTTAGCAATATCGCTACCTAGTAAAACATTTTTAGTATCAATACCTACTGTTTTACAAACATAGCGAGAAACAATATCATTGTCGCCTGTTAAAACTTTAACCATTACACCTTTATCTTTTAAAGCTTTAATAGCATCAGCTGCTGATTCTTTAGGTGGATCTAAAAGAGCAATAAAACCAATTAAACACATATGGTCTTCATCTTTAGCATTAAATGGTCTATTTGTTGGTAATTGATCATGATTTACAGCAACAGCAATAACTCGCATTCCTTCTGAATTTAGATTACTTACAATCTTAGTTGCTTGTTTACGAAGCTCAGGAGTTAATGGAACAACTTGACCTTTATATTCGCAGTAATCAGATATTTCTAAAACATCTTCAAACGCACCTTTAGTAACCAATAGTTTTTGTCTTAGATCATCTTCAATGATAACTGACATACGTTTTCTTTGAAAGTCAAATGGAATTTCATCTATTTTCTTGAATCCCATAATTGGATCATCAATACCAATTCGATCAGCTTTATCAATAACAGCTAAGTCAATTAAGTTTTTTAAGCCTGTTTGATAATAACTATTAATGAAGGCATATGATAACACTCTGTTATCATCATCCCCTTCCATATTAATATGTCGCTCAAGGACAATTTTGTCTTCAGTTAATGTTCCGGTTTTATCAGTACACAGAACATCCATTGCACCAAAACTTTGAATGGAATTGATGTTTTTAACAATTGTATCTTGTTTAGATAGTTTAAATGCCTCTTTAGCTAAATTTAAAGTTACAATCATCGGCAACATCTCTGGTGTTAAACCTACTGCTACAGCTAGTGTATAAGTTAAAGCATTCATTCATTGATTTGAATCACCATGTTTAACATAGTTAACACTTCCGTAAATTACAAAAACTACCAATGCCATTACAAGCATTGTTCAAATTAAAATTCAACTAACACTGGCAATACCTTTGTCAAAATTTGATTTTGGAGTTTTTTTGTTTAATGCTTTAGCAATAGAACCAAAGAAAGTGTTTTTTCCAGTATGAATTACTATACCAATAGCGCTACCAGAAGAAACACTAGTTCCCATAAAGCACAAGTTATTGCATTCTAATGCTGAACTAATTTCATCAGTAATCGAATATGAAAATTTTTCAATTGGTTCAGATTCACCTGTTAAAGCTGATTGAGTAATGAACAAGTCACGTGCACTAATTATTCTCAAATCAGCTGGAATCATGTCACCAGCTGATAATTTAATGATATCGCCTGGTAAAACTTCTTCCATAGGGAGTTCTTTAACAACACCATTTCTTTTAATGGCTGTTGTTGTTTTAATCATCTGCTTTAATTTTTCGCTAGCTTTGGAACTTCTTCCCTCTTGAAACAATTTTATTGCACCAGAGATGATAATCATTGCGGAAATAATTCCAAATGAAATTCAGTCACTAGTAGCTATTGAACTTGAAGCAAATAGTGGTGTAACTAGTGTTAAAACACCAATTACCATTAAAATGATAGAAAACGGATTTAAAAAAGCACTAACAAGTTTTTTTAATAAGTTATCTTTTTTCTTTGTGGAAAATGTGTTATAGCCATATTTTTCTCTTAATGGTTCGATTTGTTCCAAATTTAGACCATTTTCTGAAGAATCAAGTTTCTTAATAACTTCATCTGTCTCAATCTTAGCAAAACTAAGCAATGCTTTGTTTTGTTGATCAGATAAGTTTGCTTTTTTGTTTCTTTTTAGTTTTAATTGTTCTCTTTCTGTCATATCTTATTAAGGTCATGAATACACATTTAGTAGATAAGTATATGCAATAGTATCAAACTTTAACTTAATTTAATTCGAAGGCTCATGTATAAACATTCAATAAGAAAATGTTAGATTGACATTCCGAGTTATAGTCAGTACTACAGCTTTCATTCAAATGCACGTCCAATGTTCTTACCTCCTGTTTAAAATAATTCTCAATCTTTTCTATAATTATAAATAAAACACATGCATAGAAAAACATTTTTAATTTGTTCTTTAACACTTCTACCAGTGGTAGTAGCAACCCCATTAATTTTGACTTCGTGTGGTGGAAAATACATCTCAAAGCATTTTTCTTATAATGATGTACCATATGCAAATGACCCGCTACCACCAAATGAAGAGTTTAATAAACTAACAACTTCTGACAAAATTAACTACTTAAACAAAAATATCAATGAAACCATCTATTTTGATGATTTCTTGTACACATTCGTTTTGTGATTTGATAACTCAGTATCATTAAAATCTGATCACTTAAAAATTAAAGACTATGTTGGAAACATTACTGCAAGTTACAATAATGGTTATGGAGGTATTGACTTAAGATTTGAATTCAAAGATAAAAAAGATATCTCAATTCTATTTCCTAACAGTGATATTGCAAAAGAATATACAAAAGTTGATTGCATTAATTTACGAACTGAATCGGAATTTAATATTATTGAAATTAGTAACGACGAAACTAATCCAAACTTTTATACTTTGCAAACACGAGATACCGGTAGATACTTCATGTTTAAGGTTTACTATGAGAAAGCCGATAACAAACATTCAAGTGATGAATATGACTTATCATCTCTAAATGTAGAAACTAGAGATTATCAAAATTACAAGTTTTAAATATGTTTAAAAAAATTGTTAATAATCTTTGTGTATTTAATGGAAATAGCCTAGGTAATAATTCATACTTATTAATGAATAATAACCATTGTGTTGTTATTGACCCATCTTCTTATGCTAGCGATTTAACAAGTTATATTGATAGCAATAATTTGACCTTAGATGCAATTCTATTAACCCATGCACATTATGATCATATTGAATCAATAAATGATTTAATTAGTCATTTTAATGTTAAAGTTTATTGTCATAAAAATGATGAAATAGTTGTTAATAAATATCATTGTTCAAAAGATATTGCTAATATCGAATGAAAGCCAATTGAAAATTCATTTATTTATTTTGATTCAAATGAATTGATATTGAATAATTTTAAATTTGAAGTTTTATATACTCCTGGTCATACTGCTGGTGGTGTATGTTATCGCTATAATAATCTAATATTTACAGGTGATACAATTTTTTACAATAGCATTGGAAGATGAGATTTACCAACTGCTGATGGACAACAATTGTTTGAGTCAGTTAGAAAATTTATTAATTGAGCTAAACAGGATGATTTAATTTTATCAGGTCATGATAGTGTATATCGACCTTATAGTGAAGTAGAACGAGTTAATCCTTATATAGTACACTTTAAAGGAGTTAAGTAAAATGACAAAGAAAGATGAAGAATTAATTAGACAAGCTTTAATTGCTCGTGGAGCAAAAGGTAAAGCATTAGAGAAAGCAATGAAAGAGATCAAAGAACAAAACCTAAGTTTTAATGATTTAATTGATAAATTTGTAGCCAAAGCAGACTCTGATCCACATTCTATCTCTAATCAAAATTGCCAATCTGGAAAATGTATGGCATGAGATATTGATAAGGAAGGAAATTAATATGGCGAATGTTTTAGTTATTGGTGGAGCTGGATATATAGGTAGCGTAGTTTGTGAAAAATTAGTAAAAACACATAAAGTTACTATCTTAGATGATTTATCAACTGGTTTTAAACAACTTATTAACAAAAAGGCAAAATTTATTAAAGGTTCATTATTGCAGACAGAAAAATTGACCAAAATTTTAATTGAAAACAAAATTGATTTGGTTATCTATTTAGCAGCAAAAATTGTTGTTAGCGAATCAGCAGCAAAAGCCGATGAATATTATGAAACTAATGTAAATGGATGCATTAGTTTAATGAAAGCAATGGTTACAGCAAAAGTTAAAAAATTAATTTTTGCTTCCAGTGCTGCAGTTTATGGTGTTCCACAAACTAATGTTATTAAAGAATCTCATCCAAAATCTCCATGCAATGTGTATGGAATGACAAAAAACATTGATGAGAGAATCATCAATGATATTTCAAACCAACATGGTATTAAATACCTAATCTTTAGATTCTTTAATGTTTCTGGTGCTAGCGATTCAGGTAAATATGGTTTATTAAAAAAATATCCAACATGATTAATTGCAAGCGTTAACAAATCAATTATTAACAACGAGCCATTCAATGCTTATGGTGGAAATTACAATACCAAAGATCATACTGCATTAAGAGACTATATTCATGTTGAAGATCTAGCAGATGCACATTTATTAGGTGTTGAATACTTAAATAAGAATAAACCGTCTGCTATTATGAATTTAGGTTTAGGAAAAGCATATACTGTTAAAGAAGTTTATGATTACGCTATCAAGCTATATAAGTCTAAAAATAGACTTGTAATTAAACCAAATCGTATTGGAGACCCAGATTGTTTATTATCAAGTATCACTCAAGCTAAAAAAGTTTTAAATTGGTCACCAAAAAGAAATATTCGTGATATGATTGTATCAGATCACGAATTTCAAAAGAAAAACATTAAATATTAATTATTTATTTTTACTACCTTTTTTTGGTTTTTTGATAATAAAGTATTTTTTAACCTTGATTCTATAAATTATTCAAGTTATTCATCGTAAATATAGAGGTAAAATTCTAACACTTGGTGGCGATTTGAAAGTAAATTTTATATTTTTTTGTTTGATGACTTGAAATCATTTTGGAAATCTTAACAATAATAAAAAAGCAAATGTTGATTCATCAATTTTTTCTAGATAGTGCATATTATCTAAAA
>CADAXN010000017.1 GCA_902791895.1 uncultured Ureaplasma sp. | reverse complement strand
TCTAGGTGAAATGAATCCAGAACAATTATGAGAAACTACAATGGATCCAACTGTAAGAAAACTACATTGTTTCTCAATTGATGATGCTATTGAAGCAGACAAACAATTCTCATTCTTAATGGGTGATGATGTACTACCAAGAAAAGAATTTATTTCAAAGAATGCAAAGTTCGTTAAGAACTTAGATATTTAAGGGAATGAGGTAAAAAAATATTATGATTTGTAAAAATTGTGGAAACGATGTAATTCCAAAGATGTCACCAGTTCAAATTTTAATTGGTGTAGTGTTAGTTTTCTTCTTTGTTATTCCTGCTATTCTTTATTTCGTTTTTTTGCAACAAGAAAACTTGTCCAAACTGCGGAAGAAATGTATATCGTAAAGAAGGCGAATTAATTTCTTCTGAATCAGCTAGTAATTCAAAAGTAGTAAAAGATTTTAAACCCGAAAAGTCATCAAAAGCTTCAAAAATATCAAAATCTGGAGAGGAAAAATAGTGTATGTCAAACAATAATGTACGCGATGAAAATTTAATTAAAGATCAGTTGACAAAGTCCAAGATTATAGAAAAACCAATAACTACGGAATTGAAAAGTTCACCGTAGAGTATTATATGCTGCTTATGGACTAGGAATGACTTCTTCTCGTCCACACAAGAAATCAGCAAGACTTGTCGGTGAAGTTATCGGTAAGTACCACCCACACGGTGATACTGCTGTATACGAAACAATGGTACGTATGGCACAAGATTTCTCAATGCGTTATATGTTAATGGATGGACATGGTAACTTTGGCTCTATCGATGGTGATGGTGCAGCTGCTATGCGTTATACTGAAGCTAGAATGTCAAAGATTGCTGATACTATGCTTGAAGATATCAACAAGAATACAGTTGATTTTGTTGATAACTATGATGGTAGTGAATCAGAACCTACAGTTCTTCCTTCATTGTTTCCTAATTTACTAGCTAATGGTACTAATGGTATTGCTGTTGGTATGGCTACAAACATTCCACCTCATAACTTAGGTGAATTAGTTGAAGCCATTAAACTTGTAGCATATAATCCAGAAGTAACTATTGATGAAATTAAACAAGTGTTACATGGTCCAGATTTCCCAACAGGTGCTCAAATTGTTGGCACTAAAGGAATTAATGATTACTTTAACACTGGTAGAGGTAGTGTAATTATCCGTTCTAAAGGAACTTACACAACTAATGAATCTACTGGTAAATCAACTATTATTTTCACCGAAATACCATACCAAGTTAATAAAACAACTTTATTACAAAGAATTGCAGAATTAGCTGCAAATAAAGAAAGTGAAGAAAATGGTATTAGCGGAATCGCTGATCTAAGGGATGAATCCTCTCGTGAAGGTATAAGAATTGTTATTGAAACTAAACGTGATGTTTCACCTGAAGTTTTAATGAACCAATTATATAAGAAAACACAATTACAAACTTCGTTTGCTGTTAATATGTTGGCTCTTGTAAATGGTGAACCTAAATTGATTAATATCAAAGATGGTTTACAAATTTATTTAGATCACCAATTAAAAGTATTAAATCGTCGTGTTAACTTTGATTTAAATGCTGACCGTGAACGTCAACACATTTTAAATGGTTTACACATTGCAATGAGTAACATTGATGAAGTAGTTAAAATCATTCGTAACTCAAAGAGCGATGAAGCTGCTGCTAGTGAACTAAAACAAAGATTTAACTTGGATGATAAACAAACTAAAGCTATTTTAGACATGCGTTTAAGAACATTAAGTGGTCTTGAACGTGAAAAGATTGAAAGTGAATTAAAAGAACTTGAAATTGAAATTAAAGATTTTGAAGACTTATTAAAGAACAAAGATCGTCAAATCAAAGATATTATTGATCGTCTAGAATCTTTAAATAAACGTTTTGGTGATAAGAGACGTACTGAAATTGATACAGAATCTAATATTGATATTTCTGATGAAGACTTAATTAAGAAGACTGATATCTTGTTAACAATGTCTTCAAGAGGATATCTAAAACGTTTACCAATTGACACATACCGTGTACAAAACCGTGGTGGAGTTGGAGTTATTGGTGCAACAACTTATAATGATGACGATGTAAGTCGTATCATTGTAGCTAATACTCACACTGATATCTTAATCTTCACTGATAAAGGTAAAATCTACCGTATGCGTGGTCACCAATTCCCTCAAGGTAGTAGAACAAGTAAAGGTCTTCCTGCTATTAGTTTTATGCCTGGAATTGAAAAAGGTGAAAATGTAATTACATTATTGCCACTTGAAAACTATGATGAAAACACATACCTATTCTTTGTAACTAAAAATGGTATTGTTAAGAAGACAAATATTTCTGAATTTGTTCATATCATGCGTAATGGAAAACGTTGTATCACTTTAGATGAAAACGACTTACTATTTGATGTATTACAAATAACTGATTCTGATGAAATCGTTATGGGTGCAAGCAATGGTCAAGCCATTAGATTCGATCATACTCGTGTAAGACCAATGGGTAGAACTGCTCGTGGTGTTAAAGGTATGAAATTAGATGACAAATCACACATTATTGGTATTTCAACTAATAAGCAAGGTGAATACATCTTATCAGTCGGTGCAAAAGGTGTTGGTAAATTAACTCCAATTTCTGAATATCGTTTAACTGGTAGAAATGCTAAAGGTGTTAAATCATTAAAAGTTACACCAAAAACTGGTAACTTGATTTCAACCAAAGCTGTTAACTTAGAAGATGAAGTATTAATCATCACTACAAAGAATAAGATTATTCGTATTCAAGTTAACCAAATTCGTGAAACAGGAAGAAACTCTTCGGGTGTTAAACTAGTTAACACTGAAAATGATGACAAAGTAAGAGATATTGCTGTTTTCAAAAAGAGTGTATTAACTCAAGAAGGAACTGAAAGTGCTGCAGAACCTATTGTTGAGCAAACTCATGAATCTTAAAATCTTAAATTTCTAATAAAATAAAAAATCAATTGATTTGTTAGTCAATTGATTTTTTATTTATGTTTGAAATATTTATTAAAGAATATTTTTCTCATTTAATTGTTTGCGAATAGCATCAGCTACTTTATAATCTTTATTTTCCATAGCTTTAACTCATTGAGAAATAAGATTACGAATTTCAGAATCTTTGAGAGGGTCTAAATATTTAATACCTAATACTTCTAACATATTTCTAATTGCATTTATTGAATCTGAAAGTTCATCAAATTTCTTATATCTAATTAAGTTAGGAAGATTTTTTACATATTCCCAAATAACTGTTACCATATTTGGCAAATCCAAATCATTATCAGCAGCAGCAATAAAAGATTCTGATAATTTAGCATTTGCATCATATTTAAATTCAATCTTATTACTGAATAATGAGATTAGTGCGTTATTAATTGTTTTGAAAATTTTAATGATTTCATTTTTAGATTTCTCTAAATTTTCATATGAAAAATTTAATGGACTTGCATACTGGGTTTGAAAGAAGAACCATCTAATTGTATTAGCATCATAACGTTCTAACATATCTTTAGCTAAAATGAAATTGTTTAAAGATTTTGACATCTTTTTACCATCAATATTTACATGACCAACATGCATTCAACATTTAGATAAACCAACATTATTTAATGCCATGTTTTGTGCATTTTCATTTTCATGATGAGGGAATTTTAAATCAACACCACCACCATGAATAACTGTTTGTTTACCAATATATTTGTTAATTAAATAAACACATTCAGTATGTCATCCTGGTCTACCATGATCATTTCATGGTGAAACTCAATTAATACCTTTGTCAGTTTTCTTTCAAAGCGCAAAATCCAATGCAAATTTTTTCTTTTCATCAACATCTTTTCTTACACCTTCAAGAAGCATGTCAATTTTTTGATGTGAAACACTACCATAATTGTCAATTGATTTAATATCAAAATATACATCACCATCAACAACATATGCATGTTTTGCTTTAATTAACTTACCAACAAAATCAATGATTCCATCAATGTTATCAGAGACTTTTGGTAAATGATCCATACGTAGAACATTTAAGCTATCAATAATTTTTAAATACTCATGATAATAGTGATCAGCAAGTTCTAATTCAGGTTGATGCAATTCTATACTACGATTAATGATTTTGTCATCAACATCAGTAATATTGTGAACATAAATAACTGGTTTGTTTTGTTTCTTTAAATAACGGTATAAAACATCAAATGTAATTAGTGGTCTAACATTTCCAACATGAACATCGTTATATACTGTTGGACCACAGTTATATATTGATATTTTTTCATCATTCATTTCAATATATTTTTCACTAGAGGAATCTTTTATTCTTAACATATTATTTCCCTTTATCATATCTTATCATAAATTAGCTTTATTCCTAATTCATTGGCCTTATCAATTTTTGAACCACCATTTTCACCAACAATTAAATAATCTGTTGTTTTGTTTACAGAATTTGTAACTTTTGCATCATATTTTTTAATTAATAATTCACGAATTTTATCACGAGAAATATCAAATGTTCCAGTAATGCAAAAACTCTTTTGGAAATATTCACTATTCATAGCTTCAGAAGTTATATGTAGTTTGTTAACATATGTAGTATTAATACCTAATTGTTTTAAATTATCAAGTAATTTCAAATTAGCTTCATTATGAAATCAATCATAAATTGAAGCAGAAACAACTTCACCAATATCTTTTAAAGCTACTAATTCTTCTTTTGTTGCTTTTGCTAAAGCATCAATGTTTTTAAAATGTCTAGCTAAGAAAGTTGCAGAAATCAATCCCACATCTCTTATTCCTAAACCAAAGATTAATCGTTCTAATGAATTATTTTTTGAAGCTTGAATTGATTCATTGATTTTATTAAATGTTTTAAATTTATTGTTTAGAATTGTTGTAATAATTTCATGACGATGGTTGTTTAAGTTGTAGATGTCTTCAATGCTTTTAATATAGCCAAGTTCAAAATATTTAGCAATTGTTTTTTCGCTTAAACCTTCAATGTTCATTGCGTTCTTTGAGCAGAAATGAATAATTGATTGTACTACTCTAGCAGGGCATGAAGTATTAACACAATATTGATCTACTTCACATTCTCTTTTTTCTAGTTTAGTATGACAAATTGGACAATATTCAGTTGCACTAAAGGGTTTAGAATCAGCATTTCTTTTTTCAATCACTACTTCTTTTACATATGGAATTATTTCAGCAGCTTTAAATACTTTTACAGTATCACCAATGCGAATGTCTTTAGAACTAATGTATTCAGCATTATTTAAAGTAGCCGCTGAAACAATTGAACCTGAAATACTTACTGATTTTAGATTAGCTACATATGTTATTTTCCCAGTTCTTCCAACGTTTGTTAATATTGAAAGAATTTGTGTTTCAGCTTCTTTAGGAATAAATTTATAAGCAATTGCTCAATGTGGAAATTTAGATGTTGTACCTAATTGATCATAGAATCTAATTAAATTTTCTTTAATTACAGCTCCATCAATTGGATAATCTAAATTATCTTGATTCTTTTCCAAATATTGAATTTTTTCATAAGCTTTTTCAATACTTTCACATTGATAAATTTCTTTAGCAGTTGTAAAACCATATTCTTTTAATTTATCAATAACTTCACTTTGTTTTTTAATACCTAATTTTTCTAAATCATCAAAGTTAGGAATATAATATGCAATCATTTGTAAATTACGTTCTCTAACTAATTCTGGATCTAATCTCCTTAATGTTCCACTAGCTGCATTACGAGGATTTGCGAACTTATTTTTTTCTTCTGGAATCGAATCATTAATCTTTTTAAATTGCTCGTGACAGATGAAAACTTCACCACGAATTTCAAAACGATCAAAATCATTATTAATTGTCTGAGGTATTGATTTAATCATTCTAATGTTAGTTGTTACATCTTCTCCTGTTTTACCATCACCTCTAGTAATTCCATAGACCAATTTACCTTTTTGGTAGATTAAAGAAATACTTAAACCATCAAGTTTTGGTTCAATGTTATATTCGATTTCCAAAGGTTTTATATCTTTCAATAATTTTTTGATTGTTTCATCAAAATGTTTTAAGTCTTCAAAATTAAAAGCATTGGATAACGAAAGCATTGGAAAGATATGGTTAATCTTCTTAAATTTATTATCAATTGCTCCACCTACAGTATTTGTTGGTGAAGATTTAGAATAGAATTCAGGATAAGCTTTTTCTAATGCATTTAATTCTTTCAAAGTCAAATCATAAGTTGTATCAGAAACAGTTGGTTTTTCTAATCCATAATACTCATATTCTCATTGACGAAGTTTCCTACGTAAGAAACTAATTCTTTGCTTAATTGGTGTTTTTAAATTAGGTAAAACTTTCTTGATATTTAAATTAGGAGCAAGTTTTAAAATATGATTAACTACTTCAACACATTCTTGATATTTTGAAAAATTAAACCCTTCGGTATCAATCTTATTTATCTTTTTGATTTCATTATCAATCTTCGATTTACAAAACAAAAAAACTTTTTCTAAAAATAATAAGTTCTCATTAACGTTTTGTGAATCAATTAATGATAAAAAATCCTTTATATTAAAACTGAAGTCATTTGAATTAATTTTCTCTTGTATTTTCTTAATATCCATATTTAATATTTTGTTTTATTTTTAATTGCTTGTGATAAAGTTTCATTATCAGCATAATTTAATGCTGAATTAATTGGTAATCCAACAGCTAGACGATAAATATTAGCATTTGGTAATAATTCATTAATAACTTTCTTTAGAAAGAAAGCAGTCGCTTCACCATTTGGAGTTCAATTGGTAGCTAAAATTATTTCGTTGAATTTACGTTTGTTTAATAAATCAAACAATTTTTTGGTTGTTTTTTTGTTTAACCCAGTGGCCTTTTTGACATTAATTTCTTCATGTAATACAAAATATAATCCACTATATGTGTTAGTGTCTTCAATTTTTTGTACATCCTCTGAAAAAGAAACAATGCATAATTTATTTTGTTCCCTTAATTCATTGCTACAAATATCACATATTTCATCAGAAGTAATATTCTGACAATATTTGCAAAAATGTAAAGTACTTCTCAATTTTTGAATTGAATCAATAAGACCATAAACTTCTTCATCAGATTGGTTAATCAAAAAGTTGCAGATTTTTTCTGCTTGTTTTTGACTAATACCTGGTAAAGACTTTAATGATTTAACTAATTGGTCAAATTCATTGATTTCATTCATAATTAAAACATTCCAGCACCGGATGGAACTACTTCTTCTTTTTGCTCATTAACTAGTGCCATAGCACTATTGATTGCTTCAGCAACCATTTCTTGCAAAGTGATTGGATCTTCTGGATCAATTAAAGTTTTATTAATTGTTAAACTAATAATTCTTAAATCTCCAGTTAATTTAACAATAACTGAACCATTTGAATAATCATATTCAAATTCTCTTTTATTAAATTCATCTAATTTCTTTTGCATGTTTTTAGCTTGCTGCATTAAGTTGTTAAAGTTCATATTTATCCTTTTGTTGCACTAATATAATTTTATATTTTAATATAAAAATTAAAATGTAGTTAATAAAGCGATTATGAATAAACAAGGGCTAAGTATACCCCAAAGTGCCCACATAAATAAAAAAGCTCATTTGAGCTCTTTAATTAAAATTAATTAAACAAAACATTTTTAACTTAAGGAGTCAAATGAACAAATACTATTATAAAAATAGCTCAATATAAATAACAAAAAATGAAAAATGTGTTACAGAAATTGAAGAAATAATACATTAGTCAAATCTTTATTGCCACATTTTTGTTTGTTATCTAATTCATTCATACCACTATAAATTAAATATAATAGTATGTAAATAATCATAGAAACTTTTTTTTATACAAAATCACAATGGTCTATCCAAATGACTTTCACCCTTGATAATTTCGCCATATTCTTTAGGATCAAAACCAGGTATACTATTAAAATCATTTTTGTTGCTAATAATGATATTTTTATCAGCAATTGCTTTTTCCAACTCTACTCCATCAACATATTGATATTTCTCTATTAAATTTTGCTGCCTTAGACCATTCGCAACTGAATCTATGCGTTCTACTCGTAGTTTTTCTGCTTGAACGATTTTATTATAGGAACGTATTGCAGAAATAAGGCACGAACAGATTGATATAAATACGACACAATCAATTATGATTACTGTATTAAATCGTCAACTAACATCAGCAAGAATATTATTAACTTCATCAAATTTTTTCATGCTATTTTTAAACATTCCATATGGAGTATCTTTGTATTTATCTGGATTTTCTTCATAATCAGCTGGCTTGTTTTTACACTGTTCGTAAAATCATTTTTTTTCTTTCATCTCACTAACAGATAAATTATTAAATTCTTCTTGACATTTTTCAGCAGTTTCTTCACTATTTGATCAAAAGTATTTTTGATCATCGAATATTTTTTGAAAGAATTTATCGCTGCCCTCTACAGGTGTATCTCATTGTTTTTTTAAATTTTCAATTTTTTCTATCTTGTCTGAATTAATATTTAATTCATTGTATATAAGCAAACCATTTGAGATTGCTATAGCAATTAAACCAACTATAGCGATTAATATAAATAATGCCTTTTTAGTTTTTGAACTTTTTCCATCTGATCTAAAGAGATAAAAGAATAATAACACCGTTGCAGCAACGTTTGCAACCGCAAGGACTCCTAAAGTTACGTATATTTCTATTTCTAAATTGTCTATGTCTTTTAAAGTATCATCTACAATTTTGTTAGCGTATGTTTTCAAAATATCCAGTGTTGAGCCAACTGAAAGATAATTACTTTTAATGTTTTTATATAAATTATTAGAAATTCTTTTTGTTATACCAGAATCATTATTTATTGCACTACTGATAGCTTCATTAATTGAGTTTGAAGCTATAAATTTATTTTTAGAATTTTTGTAACCAATGATAAAATCATCTACATTGATTTCACCTTTTTTGCCGTCTTTATAAGTATCATAATCATTTTCAGTGAAATATAAAATAAAATTAACATTATTAACAAAATCAAGCAATTTTTGGTCAATTGTATCTTCATCATATAATGAATTTTTTATAGCATAATTAAGATTTCCAGTATTTTCTGATTGTTCAGAAGAAATATTTAAAGTGATTAAAGGCGTTTGTATTTTTGTCTCTTTATAATTAGCCAATACGTAAAAACT
>CADAXN010000016.1 GCA_902791895.1 uncultured Ureaplasma sp. | reverse complement strand
AAAACCGAATGATTTTGGACTAGAACATTGGTATTATGCCAATTACTCGTGCAAACATTAATTACCAATAATTTGTTTGCTGTTTAATAAAATAACTAAAATCAATTATGAAATATGAAGATAGAAAATAATGTAATTTATTTAGGTAACGTTGATTTAGTTAATCAAGAAATGATGGACAATTATTTTAATAATGATTCAAATTTTTCTAAGCTTCTTAAAACTGAAGAATACGAACTTGAAAATGATAAAAAGCTTAATTTTTTAACAGTCTACTTCATTGCTAATTATTTAAAGTCAAACAATATTGATTTTAGTGATTTATATTTTGAATATGGAAAACCACTTGTAAAAATTCAAAATCATTATTTCTCGATCGCTCATAAAAATAAATACTGTGTATTTATTGCAAGTGACGAGCAAATTGGAATTGACATTGAGGAAATTATTAGCGGTAAATATCGTTATATAACCGCTAAATATTTCCCAAACTTTATTGACAAAACTGATTCTGAAAACTTTTTCAAATACTGAACTAAAACTGAGGCTTTAATTAAATGCGAAAATATCCCTTTTGAAATTGCTGCAAAAAAAATAAATAACACCAACAATGTTGAAGTTGATGTTATTGATAATTTGTATTTTTTTTACAGCGTAAAATACTATGATATGCGTCTATCAGTTTGTAAGAAAAACACTGAAAATATAAATTACAGTAAATATGAACTAAAATCAATAGATTTTAATAATTAATTATCTACCTAAATAGTACAAGTAATTTTCATGAGTTCTTACAAAAGTACTCTTTGCTTTTTCAAACCTTAACTTTGTATTTAATTGTTTTTGACTTAAGTATTCAAGTCTTTGATTAGACTTTTTTAAGTCAGCTTGGTATTTTTTAATTTTTGTCGATAATTTAGCTAATTTATTTAAAGATTTTTGATCATGCTTATCTTTTAAAGCTGCTTGCTGTTTTGAATTTTTATCAATTTTCTTTTCTTGCGAATTAATCTTTCTTTGACAAGAACTAATAGAACATTTATGTACCATTGTGTTTCATCATCAAACAATATTTTCTCCAATTCAGAATTTGCAACGATATTTTCTTGTCTTTGGAATAATCGATAACTGGTTAAGAAGAATAGCTATTGCTGCTAAACCAATTCAGATTGATGTCATCACATATGTAAGAGGAAAAGTATAAGTTTTATTTACGTCATGATATCTTAGTTGTTCAAGTGATATTCTAACAATTCCATACCATAAGAAATATGACATACCGATTGTTCCAGATTTAACTTTTGGAATAAATTCCATACATACGTATAGGAATATTAATCCCACAAAGTTAATCATTCCTTCATATAAGAATAGTGGTTGAACATAACCACCTAGATTATCAACATACATGTATGGTAATACTTTGGACATGAAATTCAAAAATCACATGTTTCCATCAGTTGGAGTGATTAACAGTCCGTAAACTTCTTGGTTAAAATAATTGCCCCACCTTCCAATAATTTGACCAATAAGAATGCAAGGGACAATTGCATCAGTATATACCCACATTGATACTTGTCTTACTGCTGGTTTTTCTGGCGAAAGCAATGTATCTCTCACACGATACATCGGTTTTTTAAGAATAAAAGGGAATCATCACAACGCTAAAAGGATGTCAGCAATAACTCCACCTTGGATAGCTAATCCTCCTATTCAAAATAAGAAAAACATATTCCAATGACAATCGCCAATACAACACGACCAAAATCTAGCACCAATAATAGCAAGAGGAATTCCCATTAAACAATAATAGTAGAATGGGTCTGTCTTAACTTTATATCAAAGTTTAAGTTTTAAAATTGATAAGACAATTGCTAAAACGAAACCAATAGTAACAAATATTCCATACCAATCAATGCTTAAACTTCCAATCGTAAATGCTACATTGGCACCTGGTTTATATGGTACAGATGGGTCAGGAGCAACTGGACTAAAAAGATTAAAAAGCATAAATTATTTTTTTCCTTTTAGAATACGATTATAGTTGGTCATATATTCACTTGCAGAGTTATAACCTTCAGATTTAAGTTTGTAATCGTTAACAGCAACTTCAATCATACTGCTAATATCTCTACCGTAAGTAACTGGAATACTATATAGTGGAACTTTTACACCTAAAATATCAATATATTTTTGATCTTTTCCTAGTCTTTCAAAATATTCTCTTTGTAAACTTCCAGCTTTTACCAATTTAACAACTATATGAACAGCTGTTCGCTTTTTAATTTTTGATATACCATACATTTTAGCTACGTTAACAACACCAATACCTCTAACTTCTAAGAATGTACTTGCTACATTATTGGCTCTTGCAATTATTCTTCCACCTACATTTGTGATTTCAATTGCATCATCGCCAACAAACATAGCATTGCTATTTCTAAGTAATTGCAAAGCAACTTCAGATTTACCAACACCGGATTCACCTTGGATTAAAACGCCAATACCATTTCAGAAAATTACGGTACCATGTGCTAAACTATAAGTAGCTAAATGTTCACTAATCCATCCAGCCATAGATAAATAAAGTTGGTGAGAATGTAACTCTGTTAAAATTACAGTAGTAGAAAATTTAATTGCAATCGCTTCAACTAAAGCAGTATGTTTAAAACCATCACACAAAATGATTAATGGTGGTTTTAATTTAAAAACATTTTTAACTGCTACTTCTCTTTCTCTTAAAGTAAGAGAAGATAAATAGTTGCTTTCACCATTGCCTCATAAAATTGAAGAAGTGATTTTGTTAAATTTACACGAAGACTGATTTGCAAGTTCTAATCCAGCACGATTTAAAGCAGGATTGTAAATGCGATTATTTTTAATGTTTCCTACGTATAAAACACGGTTTGGAATCATTTTTAATAAAGATTGAACTTCAATGTATTTATTATGTGTATCTCTTGACATGTTGTTTATTAATACATAATAAATTATATATATAACTACTGCTTAAAAAAATTCTGAGTAAAATTATTTTGAATTAAAAATAATCTTGTTTTCTTTTTTATAAATCTGTAGATTGCCATTTAGACGATAATAAGTATTTCCTTTATTAGCATTAAAAAATTTGACAATTTCATTAATTTTACGCATTGATATTCTCTTTGGTGAATAATTTATAAGTAGTTGATAAACTACTTCAACTTTTAGTTCATCTGATAAGGATTTGAAATACTTTAAATCATAGTTTCTATCAGTTCAAGTTTGGTATGCTTTTGATACATCTTGGGATAACATAAAATTCTTTTTATTAATTTCATCAATGTCATGATAAAGTTTAAAAAACTCTTTATCAGATAAAACAGATGTTGATTTGCGAATTTTATTGCGTAAGTATTTTGGATCATCATTAGTGATGTCAATTGCATACTCAATTTTATTAGTTTTGCAATAATTTTCCAATTCTTTTTTACGAATTTTTATTAAAGGCCGAACTATTTTTAAATCATGATAATAGTTTTCTTTTTTAATTCCATAAAACAAAGGTTTAGACTGTTTTGATTTTTGCATGTAATAATATTCAACAAAATCATCAGCATTGTGACCCATTAACATTTGTTTAATGCCAGTTTCATTAGATATCTTAAGAAAGAAATTATATCTTTGAATCCTTGCTCAATTTTCAAAGTTTTTTACCTCACCAGTAGTGTAGACACTACTGTTTATGTTTAAAACATATAGTTTGATTCCATATTTTTTGCAATATTTTTCTACAATGGATTGATCATAATTAGATGTACTGCGGTAATGATAATTTACATGACATACACCAACTATATCATGTTTGAATTGTGATAATAGAGCCATTGAATCTGGTCCACCAGAAACTGCTGCTAAATATTTATTTTTGAGCATTGGGAATTTTTGGTAATCCAGGCATGCGGAAAATGCTTTCACATACAGGAATAATTAATTTAGCACCTGTTGAAACTAAAATATCTTTAATTACGATTTTGTTTTGTTTGTTATAAACTAAATCATTTTTATCTGAAGAAAAAGTTATAGGAGTTTTAGCCATACAAACATAATACTTAAAATTATTAAATTTCTTTAGTTTTAGTTTAGCTAAATCTTCATATTTAGCTTTAGTGTTCAAGCCATAGATACTAGTAACAATATTTTGAATTTTTGTTGCTAACGAATCATTAAGTTCATAAACGAACTTGATTTTTTTAGTTTTTTTAGTTTCATCTACTACTAACTTTGTTAATTCATCAAAAGATTTAACTCCAGTGATTACTGGATCACAAATCGCAAATCTTACTTTTTGAGCCTTTAATCATTTTGATAAATATGAGATCTGTTCTTTTTTATCATTTGCAAATTTGTTTATAGCAACAATCGGATTATAACCAACTCATTTAATTAAATTAATATGCTGAATTAGATTTTTTAAACCAATATCAAATTGTTCTTTTCAATCTTTACATTTGTTTGAATGATAGAAAATTGATTTTGTAGTTACACATAAAACTACTGCATCAGGAACATTATATTCTCTACCGATGATATCAACAAATTTTTCAAAACCTAAATCACTACCAAAGCCAGCTTCTGTAACTACATAATCAGCATAATTAAACGATTCATTTAAAGCAATAATGCTATTACAACCATGAGCAATATTTGCAAATGGTCCACCATGCATTAAACACAAATTATTTTCTTTAGTTAACAAACAATTTGGTTTTATTAAGTTGGCAGCTAAAATTTTTATGCTTCTATCAAGGTTAAAATTTCGAACATAAACTGGGTTATTTTTAAAATCATAACCAATTACGATATTATTAATTTTTTCAATAAAATCATCAATGTTTTTTGACAAACATAGAATTACCATAATGTCACTAGCAGCAGTAATATCAAAACCAGTGTGATATTTATTTAATTTGTTAATACAAATTTCAATATCTCTTAAGCTTCTATCCGATAAATCCATTGTTCTTCTTCAACTAATGGTTTTCGGATTAATGTTTAAACTGTTACCTTGATAAATACTGTTGTCAATAACAGAAGCAATTAAATTGTTAATAGTCTCAATAACGTAAAAATCACCTGTTAATCCATAATTAATTAGTTGTTCAGGAACAACTTGACTTTTACCATTTCCTGTAGCTCCACCCTTAACACCTAATGTTGGTCCAATAGATGGTTGTCTTAAACACAAAATTGATTTGTATTTAAATTTATTCAAAGCATCATTTAAACCTATAGCTATTGTTGTTTTGCCTTCTCCAGTAGGAGTAGGGCTCATTGCTGTTACTAAAATAAGTTTCTTGTTTTTAGGTTTAGCACATTTTTTTGAAACTAATTCTAATTTAGCACAATCATTTCCATATGTTTGAAAATTAGATTGACTAATTTTAAATCTATTTAATACCTTTGTAATTTTTGAAATCATATTAACCAATTAATTTTGTAATGTTCTCAAGAATTCTTTGCTTACCAATAATAGTCATAGTCTTGTTAATTTCAGGACCATGTTCCTTAAAGATACATGCTATTCTAATAGGCAAGAATAATTCTTTTCCTTTAACATTTTCTTCAGCTTTAATTTTGTTAACAATTTCAGTTGCATTATCTAAATTGATAACATCAATTTGTTCTAATTGTTTTTTGAAATTATTCAAAACTTTCTTTGAAGATTCTAATTCAATAAATGCTTTTAATTCTGGAGATAATATTTGCGATTTAATGTTTCCAAAAATATCAAGAATTAATTCATCAATTTGTTGACCATATTGTAATTGTGGTTTAAACATACACAATAGTAAATTGTGATATTCAGGAGCGCAAATAGTATTTAAGTTTGTTTTTAAGTATTGGCTTACAAATTGAATGTATGCTTCATCACTCATAACTTTAATGTATTGATTTGACATTCATAACAACTTTTTAAAATCAAAAAATGCAGGTGCTTTAGAAACACGATCCAAATCAAATTCAGCAATTAATTCAGCGCTGTTTAAAACTTCATGATTTGATTTTGAACTTCATCCCAATAAAGCCAAGAAATTGTTTAAAGCTTCATAAGGCACACCCATAGTACGGTAGTCTTCAATGAATTGTTTTAATTCTCTATTACGTTTAGATAACTTTTTACCAGTTTCGTCAGTAATAATTGATAAATGACCATATTTGATGTCTTGTTTATCATATCCTAAAGCTTTTTTAATTGCAATTTGGTATGGTGTATTAGATATATGTTCCTCACCTCTTAATACGTGAGTTATCTTCATATCATAATCATCAACAACAACGGCAAAATTGTACATTGGATATCCATTAGATTTTAAGATAACAGGATCAGTTAAAGCACTGGTTGGAACAGACATATGTCCTCTAATTAAATCGTCTCATTCAATGTTTACATTATCTTCCATTTTTAAACGAATAACAAATGGAATACCTTGTTTAATTTTCTTAGCCACTTCATCTTCAGTTAAAGCATAACAACGACGGTTATATTTTGGTGTTTGATGGTTACTTAAAGCTAATTGACGGTCAGTTTCTAATTGTTCAGCACTGCAAAAGCAATGATATGCTTTTTTGTTTTTAACTAATTCAAAAGCTAAATTTTTGTAGTGCTCAAGTTTTTGTGATTGAACATAAGGACCATATTTTCCTGGATTTATTACAGATTCATCAGGAATAATTCCCATTCATTTTAGGTTTTCTAATTGAGATTCAATTCCACCTTCAACATTACGCTCAACATCTGTATCTTCAATTCTAACAATGAAATCACCATTCATATGCTTTGCATATAAATAGTTGAATAAAGCAGTTCTTGCACCACCAATATGGAAATAACCGGTTGGTGATGGTGCATATCTAGTTCTTATTTTATTAGTTTCCATTTCTATTTTCGCAGCTCCTTTTTCATTTTTTTCTCCTCCAAAATGAAGACCACTATTAGCCTCGAGTTCGTGTTTATGTTTAATAAGTTTTCGTTTTTTTACTGTTCTTGATATGTAATCAGAAAGATAAATAACAAATCCAAAAATTCCAATAAATGATGGTAAGTATGTAGTATCAAATCTTCAAATTAAAACACTGTTGTTAACAAGTCGCTCAATTTGATCTTGTGGTGCACTAATTCCACCTAAAACTTGAGTAAATATAGATAAAAACTTTTCACTTGTAAATTCACCACCAGGAATTGGAATAAATTTATTAGCTGTTGTCGCAACATTAGCTGCGTTGAATAAACCAAAAACATTAATTTGTAAAGATGGATCAGCTAATAATTTAATTGCGAAGATAACTGTAAAGTAAAAAAATATTTCATGTAAAAGAATAACAATAGCGCAATAAGCAGTTAAATATGCATCACAGAAATGTTTTTTAAACTCCTTTTGCATCATTGCTTGGTTCATATACTTGTTAACAACTTCATGTTTAGTCAAGTATGGCATTCTTAATTTTTTCTTAATCGCATTCCATAACAATGAAATTCACATGTGAATTCTTTTGCTTACACCAGAGATAATTAAGACATCAAGACAAATTAAATCGACAGATAAACCAACAATAACAAACCAAAAAACAATTATTGAACCTTGAACTGGAGAAGTTACAAATGAATTATATTGTGTACAAACAATAATAAATGAAGGAAGTGTAACTACTAATTGTGTAGAATGTCATATTAACATTGTGCATAGTGTTATTGCACTACACTTATGCATTTCAATGTTATGTGTTCTTAATCAGAAAGCATTATACGGATCAGTTAAAAAATTGGCAGGAGAAATAGCGCTTAAAAAACATAAAGTAAGTGTATATAATAGCACATTTCAAAATGGTACTTTTACGCCTAATTTCCGAATTCGGCAGAGATAGACTGTGGCCTGCATATACATTTTAAAAGGTATAAACAGCAACAACAACACTAATCATATTGGTGCTAATTGATTAGTTTGAAAGGCAGTAAATAATTGATTAAAAAATTCACTGAAGTTAATTTTTAATGCATAGATTATGGTTAAAGCAATCAAAACTATCGAGATGATAATACAAATACTTACGAATACAAACTTTTTAGTATTCAAATAATTTTTATCTGTCTTCTTGTTAAAAGTATTTTCAACAAGTTGATCATTTGCGCTATCAATTTTTACCTTTGTTACATTTGACGTTTCCATAAACTCTAATCTTTATAAGTATATATTTATTTATGTAATTTGCATTTATGGTAGCAACAAAAAGCACTAAAATTAAAAATTAAATCTATCAAGTTTAATGTTTTTTAGATTTTTTAGGTGCTTTTTTAAATTTTTTTAGTTTAATTTTTTTATTTGACTTTTTATCTTTTGTTTTACTAAATAATCTGAAAGTTCCTGTGAAAAAATAAGCCAATCAGCAAGCAAAACGAATTATAAAATTTGAATTGTTAAAATGGGGCACATCAGTGCATGAAAATTTAATTTTGTGTTTAACACAATATTTACGCAATTTAGTAAAGTAAATTAAAATAGTTGCAATTGGTGTTGGTAAATTATATTTTGCCATTTGTTGTAAATTATTAAGCAAAATCAAAGTGCTACTGTCATTATTAATAACTTCAGAAGAATTGTTTGGACGTGTACTGTAATATTTTGCCAACATCTTATTAACAAATCTTACAGAT
The DNA here is from genome assembly GCA_902791895.1 of uncultured Ureaplasma sp. Lineage (GTDB taxonomy): Bacteria > Bacillota_I > Bacilli_A > Mycoplasmatales > Mycoplasmoidaceae > Malacoplasma_A. The sequence goes on along the minus strand of CADAXN010000016.1, from coordinate 332 downwards.
TTAGCATTTCTAAACAAATGCATTAGCATTATGTTGTCTTGATAGTGTAGATTTTCTCTTAAATCGTCAACCTTATAGAAAAGTTCTTTTTTAAAATAAACACCATGAAGTAGTCAAATGAAAGGAGGAATATTTTTATCCTTTCATTTTGAATATACATTGCAACTACTGAAATAATAATATGTGTGTACAGGAAACAATTGTTTTTTACCGTTTCAACGGTAAAAACATCCAAATATTAAATCATCATCTTTGGCATATTTATTGATTTCATCAAATGCTTTTTTGGTAATTTGATCATCAGAATCACAAATAGTTGCATAATCATTATG
>CADAXN010000015.1 GCA_902791895.1 uncultured Ureaplasma sp. | reverse complement strand
AAACAAAAAAATATCCACATAGTGGATATAATTTTTTGCTGACATTTTTTTAATACTTCACCTATAATTCAAGTGTTGCACTTAACATGTCATTCTGGGGTTTGATCTTCTAGAGATCAAACTTGTGTTATGGCGGAAACGATGGGAATCGAACCCATGCATCGCAGAACGACCTAACACCTTAGCAGGGTGTCCTCTTAACCACTTGAGTACGTTTCCACAACTAACATTTAAATTATAGTTTTAATATTGCTAGTTTGTAAATTAAATAGAATTAAAGGATTTCTTTAATTGCTTGTTCGATTTTTTCGGGTTTAGTTGACGGACTAAATCTCTTAATTACAAAACCATTTTTATTGACTAAAAACTTTGTAAAGTTCCATTTAATTGCTTTACCAAAAATTCCTGGTTTTTTAGTTTTCAAGTAAGTAAATAATGGCTCAGCATTTTTACCATTAACATCAACTTTTTTAAATTGTTTAAATGTTACTCCATAATTTAACGTACAGAATGATCTAATTTCATCAGCACTTCCTGGTGCTTGATTAGCAAATTGGTTACATGGAAAATCCAAGATTTCAAGCCCTTTATCTTTATACTTTTTGTATAAAGATTCAAGACCATCATATTGTGGTGTAAAACCACATTTAGTGGCAGTATTAACAATTAATAAAGTCTTATTTTTGTATGTAGATAATTTAACATCTTTGTCTTCATTATCTTTAACTATAAAGTCATAAATTGTCACAGTATAATCCTCTTTTTTAGTTTTAGCAAACCTTTCGGTTAATTCTTCTTTCACCTCTAGCGATAGCTTTATCTCTTTTGACTTCAAATATACTTGGAATTGTGCAAATACATAGGAATATTGCAAGTACAACCAAAGTCATAGCTGAACCTAACATTTCAGTATTTCACATTTCTTGAGTATAAATGAATTGTTGACCAGAAGAATCAATAATAGATTTTCCTATATCATTTGATCATCCAGCTGTTATTATGACATTAGCAAATGCTGAAACAACAACAAAAACCATACCTAATCCAATAATGATTAAACCTATTCAAGTAGTAGACACAAAACCATTAACTGGTTTTACACTAACTTTTTTAGTCTTTCTGTTGATTAAACATCCAGCCATTGGGAATAATACACATAAGAATACTAAAATTGAAGTCCAGTTAGCCATTAAATCAACAAAAGAATATAGTTGATTTAGATTATTACCAAATGCATCATATCCTGCTACAGAATCTCCTCCTAAGAATGGTGTTAATTGAGCAGAAGCATAACCCATAACATCACTATAACCATATGCGCCAATTAATGTTAATGCAGCAAAGAAAATAACAGTTATAATTCCTGAGTAAACTAACCCAACATATGGACGACTTGGATTTAATTTATTTTTGTATTTAGCTGGGCATGGCAAATCACCAATTTTAATCAAATCTTCAAAATATCTAGGATTATAAATAGCAAAGCTATTGATAATTCCTAATACTCCAACTGCAATTAAAATTTCAATTACAGCAATTAATCAATGTGGAATGACAGCAAGTCCACTAACTTTTCCCATATTAGAAGTGCTTGTACCAATTAATAATGAAATTGCAACAAGAACGTCAATAACGGCAACTAGCAATAACCCAAATAACAATGCTTTTGGAGTTTTTTCAGGTTCTTTCATTTCTGATTGCATACCAGCTGCAGTATAGAAACCATCAAATGAAAATGCAATAGCTGGAACAGAACCAATTACACCAAGTATTCCTGTAGCTCCAGAAAGTAAAACAAATGTTTTATGTGTTTGTTCTATATCAGGTAGAACTGTAGTTCCATCCATTGGATTGCCAGTGATTCCGGCAACAACAAATCCTGCAATTGCTGCAAATGCTAATGGAATGAACTTAACTGATGTAATGATTCAATTTTGGATATTTCCAGCACGAGAACTGATTCCTGATACAATCATGAATCACATTGTGCATGCAAAAGCAATTAATGCAACTACTCATCATGCAGTTTGCCAACCAAATGCATCTTGAAACATCATAACTGCATAGTATGGCATTAAAAAGAAATTTAATGGTAAGTATAAGAAAGCCATAAAATTCTTCGATGCTTTATATAGGAATTTGTTACAGAAGGTTTTAACTCAACCAATGACTCCAAGATTACTTGAAGTATTAGCTGAAGATACTTCAGCTAATGATAATCCCATACAAATTACACCAATGACGGAAAAAATTCATGCTATTATTGTTAGCACATAACTTCCACCTACATTGGATAATACTTCACCATTCTTTAAAAATACACCACCTCCAATTGTTGAACCAATAACTAAAAGAATGGCAGAAAAAAATCCAATTTTTTTATTTTTTATTTCTGTTGGTGAAGCTTTTGGCTTTCCCATAGTTTTTTGTTTTTGTTTTTGCGTGGACATTTTTTAACCTTTCATTATGATAGTGCCAGATTTTTCATCTATAGCACTTGACAAGTTTTCTAGTTTTGCGATTATAGCTTTTTTATTTTTGCCAGATTTAACAAAGTTAATTGCTGCTTCAACTTTTGGCAACATACTTCCAGCTGAGAATTGTTTTTCAACAATATATTTTTCAAGTTCAGAAACAGTTACTTTGCCAAGGCATTTTTGATTAGGTTTGTTAAAGTTCACAAATACATTATCAACGTTTGTTAAAATCACAAGTATGTCTGCATCAACTAAGTCAGCAATCTTACTCATAACATAATCTTTATCAATAACACCATCAACACCACGATAATTACCATTTTCGTCGACAATTGTAGGAATTCCACCGCCACCACCAACGATAACTAATTCTTTCTTATCAAATAAATTTTTAATTGTTTCAATTGATAGGAAATTAATTGGTTTTGGGCTAGGAACAACTTTTCTAAAACCTTTTGTTGGTATTTCAACAAATTTAGAACCTTCATCAGACATTTCAATTGCTTCTTTTAAAGTCTTATATGTGACACCAACTGGTTTAGTAGGGTTAGAAAATGCTTTATCATCTTTATCTACTAAAGTTTGTGTTAGCACACATATTACATTTTTATTAATGTTTGCATTTTTTAATTCATTTGCAAGAGCAACTTCGATATGATAACCAATGTATCCTTCGCTCATTGCTACTGATTCAGCAAAAGGCATTAATGGAATTGTGCTATCAACCGCATTTGCTTTGTTAAAAGCGTTATAAATAACACCCACTTGCGGACCATTACCATGTCCAATAATAATGTCATGACCTTTTTTTATAAGTTTAACAATTTGTTTAGCTGGCAATAATACGGCTTCTTTTTCACTTTTAGGATCGTTTCCTAAAGCATTTCCACCTAAGGCGATTGCAATTTTTGCCATATTAAGCTCCGATAGTAGCTAACATAATTGCTTTAATTGAATGCATTCTGTTTTCTGCTTCATCAAAACATTTAGAGTATTTAGAAACTACTACTTCATCAGTTACTTCTACTTCACCGTTTTTTACAATTGGGTATTTATTACCAAATTTTTCAGCAACTCATTTTCCAACTTCTGTATCTAAACCATGGTAAGCTGGTAAACAGTGCATGAAAATAACACCTTTCGGATTGTCTTTTTCAGCATTTTTCATTGTTTTCATATCAATTTGGAATGGACACATAACTTGTAATCTTTCTTTTCATGCAGATTCTGGTTCACCCATTGATACTCAAACATCTGTATAGATGATATTTGCTTTCTTAGTTGCTTCCATCTTGTTTTCACTAAATTCAACTTTACCACCAGTTACGGTACAAATTTCTTGACATTTCTTAATTAAATTTTTATCAGCTCAAAATTTCTTTGGAGCGCAACCAACGAAATGCATTCCTAATTTTGCACATGTAACCATTAATGAGTTAGCCATGTTGAATCTAGCATCACCACAGTAAACCAATTTTAAACCTTTTAAGTGGCCGAAGTTTTCCTTAATTGTCATCATATCAGCTATCATCTGTGTAGGATGAGATTCATTAGTTAGACCATTTCATACTGGAATTGATGCATATTTTGCAAGTTCTTCCACATCTTTTTGTGCGAATCCACGGAATTCGATTCCATCATAGTATCTAGATAATACTTTTGCTGTATCAGCAATTGATTCTTTTTTTCCAAATTGACTTGACCCTGAGTCTAAGAATGTTACTCCCATTCCTAATTCTCTAGCTGCAACTTCAAAACTACAACGAGTTCTAGTTGATGTCTTTTGGAACATAATAACAATGTTCTTGTTTTTTAGGTAGTTATTGATTAAACCACATTGTCTTTGTTTTTTTAATTCAATTGATAAATCAATTAAATAGTTGATTTCATCAGTTGTGAAATCCAACATTTTTAATAAGTCACGTTGTTTTAAATTAAACGCCATAATTTTCTCCTTTATTTAACTTTACTTATTTCTTAATTTTGATGTCATCACGAACTAGAGGCATTGACATACATCTAGATGATCCCATTCCTAATGATAATTGATCACCGTTGAATGTAAGTACTTCAACACCAGCTTTTCTTAATGCTTCAATTGTATAGTAGTTTCTACTATATCCAACAACTAGTCCTGGTTTGATAACTAAAAAGTTTGTTGCATCGAAGTGTGTTTCAACATCGATTGCTAATTGTGAATGAGCTCCAGCAACTGGAATCATAATTGGTAACTTACCAATAATTGACTCAAGTAATGATTCTAAGTTTGAATCATATTCAACCATTGCTAATTTTGGAGCAGTTAAATCAATTTTTCAGAATTTTAAATTTGCAGTAACATTTGGTGAATATAAGAATTTATCATAATCAACCATGATTAATCAAGTATCCAAATGCATTAAGTTTCATTTGTGAGGTACATTGATTGCAACAATTCTCTTGAATTTATTATCTTTTGATTTTTTTAAATGTTTAGCTAAATTCTTAACTGATTCAATTTTTGTACGATCAGATACTCCAACAACAAGTGTATCTGTGTTGTATGGGAACACATCTCCACCTTCAATATAAGACTCGTTATTTCTGTCTAGATATTGTGGGGTGTGTTTGTATAATGGGTGATAAGTAAAGATAAACCATGTAAACAATGTTTCTCTTTTACGAATAGGGTATTTCATTGAACTTATTACAACACCATTTCCAACAGAAGAGAATGTATCTCTTGTGAAATATAAGTTTGGCATTGGTTGAGTAACTAATACATCTCTTTCCAAACTTAATTGTAAATCAAATGTAGTAATACCCGAAATCATTGATTCAAATACACCATATGTACTTCTACTCTTTAAGTAGTTGAATACTTTTTGTTCTAATTTCTTGTCTTTAATTTTTGACTCTTCAATGAATTTTTTAATGAATAAATTATGTTCATTTTCACCAACACTATTTCATGTTTCAAGTAATAAATCTTCAATATAAACTACTTCAACACCATTTTGTGTCAAAATTTTACAAAATTCATCATGTTCGTTTGCTGCTTGCCTTCAATCTAAAATAGCAGAAAACAACAATTCTGTACAATTCGAAGGAGAAATAAAACTTGATTCCCTTCCTGGCCTTTTTACTAATACTTTTCTTAGTTGGCCAATTTCACTATAAACGTGAATTCCACTTTCTAATTTTGTTTTCATATTTCCTTTCTAATGTACATTATTATATATCTACATACGCAAATAAACAATGTGAATAGAAAATTTTAATACATATTTTTAAAAAAATAGTAAATTACTATAATAACGGAGAAAGGAAACAATATGAAAAAAAGTAAAATTTTTTTAAATACATTGCTTGCTACTTCATCAATAGGTTTAGTAACTACACCTATTTTAACATTAACAAGTTGTAGTAATAACGAAAAGGATCAAATTCCAGAAAAAGCAAATGAATTATCACTAAACACATTAGTTCATTTCTTTAATGATATTTGTAAATTCCCACATCCAACATATTGATTTGGACCACTAAATAAACACTTAACCAATCTTATTGAAGAAAAATTTGGTGTAACTGTTTATCGTGATGATTATTTAAAATCAACTGCTCAAGAAGAATGAGATGCACAATACAAAGATTACTATGGTAATATTTGGTTTGATATCCCAGCAAGCAGCGGATATGAAAACTATCCAAAAGTTGTCTTACAAGGACATATGGATATGGTTATTGATGGAATGAGTGTGGAAGAAGCTAAAACTACTCCAATAAAACCTGAACTTGATTTTGACGAAGATACAGGTGCACCAATAATTCATTCTGAAGGCCACGAAACTTCTCTTGGAGCTGATGATGGTATTGGATTATCAATTATCTTATCACTTATAGAGAATAAGACAATTAACCACGGCCCAATTAGAGTATTATTCACTGCTGACGAAGAAGATGGACTAATTGGTGCTGCTAATTTAGGTATAAAAGAAGGTTCAGAAGAAAAATACGATGTTTTAGGTGATTGTAAATATCTCTTAAATATTGATAATGAAACTTTAGGAGACATAACAAAATCTTCAGGTGGAATTAGATACATTTGATATCAGTTTAATGATAGTGATGCTGAAGGCAATGCTAAACCAGTTGCAATTGATAGCACTTTAACTAATCAATTTACAATCTCTGCCTCTGGATTTAAAGGTGGTCATTCTGGTGGAGAAATTATTGGTCATGCAAATGCTATTAAAGCCGTATTAGATGTATTAAATGCTTTTAACAATACAGAAGAAAATAAGTTCCAATTAATTTCAGCTAGTACAAGTGCAAATGTTGTTAATACAATTCCGCGTGATGCAGTTTTCACATTTGCTACAAATGTTAGTAAAGAGAAAATTAATAATCAAATTCAAACTGTATTAGACAATTACAAAACAAGCTATCCAGCTGAAGACTATAATACAGTCAAAGTTGAATGTGAGGAAGTTACAGAACCTGTAACTCAAGCTTTAGGATTAGACATATCTAAAAAATTGATAACTATGATGTCTTCATTTTTATATGGAGTGAAAGAATATCTAGTACCAGATAAAATTTCATCAATAAGTGCAAATATTGGTCCAATTAATTTAGCAATTGATAATGAAACAAATTTATACACTTTTAAATTTGGTACTGCTTCACGTTCATGCTATATAAATATATTGGAAGATTTTGAAAGTCAAAATATAAAATTGTCTAACGACTTCTTAGGCCTTGATCACTATGACGTATTTGGAAAAGCTCCTCCATTTGAACCAGAAGAAGTAAATAATTTAAGAAGTATTTTGGCTGATGGTTATACTAAATATGGTATTACACCACAAATTAGTGATACTCCAAGTGGATTAGAAATTTCATATTTTAAAGAAATTAATCCAAGCATTATTCAAACAAGTGTTGGTGCAACAATTCTTAATTGTCACACCATACATGAAACAATGTATCTTGATACACTTGTCCCAACAATTGAAGCACTTTTATATTCTTTACCTTTACTAAAGTAAAGTAAAACAAAAAAATTTAAGAATTAGCACTCTTTTTGTTAAAGTGCTAATTTTTTTGTTATAATAACACCATACAAACACAAAAAAGGAGAAAGAAAACATGGCAAATAAAAATGTTATTATTGGTATCGACTTAGGAACAACCAACTCTTGTGTTTCCGCTATTGAAGGCGATAAACCTCGTGTATTAGAAACACCAGAAGGTAAAAGAACAGTTCCTAGTGTTGTATCATTCAAAAATGGAGAATTTGTTGTCGGTGATGCTGCTAAACGACAAATGATTACAAATCCAGATACAGTTTACTCTATCAAGAGAAAAATGGGAACTAATGAAAAAGTTACTTTAGGTGGAAAACAATTAACACCTGAAGAAATTTCTGCAAAAATTTTAGCTTACATTAAAAATTATGCTGAACAAAAATTAGGTCACCCAGTTTCAAAAGCTGTTATTACAGTTCCTGCATATTTTAATGATGCACAAAGAACCGCAACTAAAAATGCAGGAAAAATTGCTGGATTAGAAGTAGAACGTATTATTAACGAACCTACTGCAGCAGCATTAGCTTATGGATTAGACAAAGCAAATAAATCACAAAAAGTATTAGTTTGTGACTTAGGTGGAGGAACATTTGATGTTTCTTTACTTGAAATTGCAGATGGTACTTTCGAAGTATTAGCTACTAGTGGTGATACTCTATTAGGTGGTGATGACTGAGATAATAAGATTACAGAATGAATTATTGCTGAAGTTAAAAAAGACTTCGGTATTGACTTATCAAAAGATAAGATGGCAATGCAACGATTAAAAGAAGCTAGTGAAAAAGCTAAGATTGATTTATCTGGTCAAAAAGAAACTCAAATCTTATTACCTTACTTATCAATGACTAAAGATGGACCAATTAATGTTGAAAAAACATTAACTCGTGCAGCATTTGAAAAATTATCAATAGACCTACTAGATCGTTGTGAAAAACCAATTTTAGATGTTATTAAACAATCTAAATTGGATTTCAAAAACCTTGACCAAGTATTACTAGTCGGGGGAAGTAGTCGTATGCCAATGTTCCAAAATTTAATCAAAAAAATTACTGGAAAAACATTAAATATGACTATTAACCCTGATGAAGTAGTAGCAATGGGTGCTGCTATCCAAGGTGGAGTACTAACAGGTGATGTCAATGACATCTTATTATTAGATGTAACTCCACTAACATTATCAATTGAGACTTTAGGTGGAGTAGCTACTCCATTAATTAAAAGAAATACAACAATTCCTGTTAGTGAATCTAAAATATTCTCAACTGCTGCTGATAACCAACCAGCTGTAGATATTCATGTTGTTCAAGGTGAAAGACCAATGGCTAAAGACAATAAATCATTAGGTACATTCACTTTAAGTGGTATTGATCCTGCTCCAAAGGGTGTACCACAAATCCAAATTACATTCAACATTGATGCTAATGGTATCATGAATGTAACTGCTAAAGATTTAAAGAACAATAAAGAAGCTAGCATTACTATAAAAGGTAGTACAAACTTAAATGAAGACGAAATTAACCGTATGGTTAAAGAAGCTGAAGAGAATAAAGAAAAAGATGCTAAGATTAAAGAACAAACTGAAATTAGATACCGTGCAGAATCTTTAATTTCAACTCTTGAAAGAAGCTTAGCTGATGAAAAAGCAAAATCTCTTCCAGAAGAACAAAAGCAAACTGCACAAAAACAAATTGACGAACTTAAAGATTTACTTAAAAATGAAAAATGAGATGAGCTTAAGACTCGTTTAGATGCTTTTGAACAAATGGCTTCACAATTTGCTAACCAAGCAAACCACCAACAAAATCCTAACAATGAATCAGAAAATAAATCTGATTCTGAAAAGAAAAATTAATAATTTATT
>CADAXN010000014.1 GCA_902791895.1 uncultured Ureaplasma sp. | reverse complement strand
TCTTTTAGCATCTGCTATTTTTGCTGTGCTAATTTTTTGCTCTACAATATGATAGAGCTATATAAAAATCGAAAAAATCTCAAAAAACCAGCTTTTTTTGCAACATTGTCTAATTTTGGTTCTATTTCTTTAATAACTGTTAAACTGCTTACTGGTGCTGTAGCTAAAATAGACGCAGCAAATAATGTTTTAAATAATTTCGATTTTAGTGTTTTCATAATTCAGAAACCAAACTTATAGCAATTTTTTCAAAAAAACCTAAATTCATTTTGACGAACTTAGGTTAGTTTATTAGTTTTTAAATAATTTAAAATTTTTATGAAATTTTAATCAAAAATGTATGAAATTATTTCTTTTGTGTTATAGTTTGTAGTGCAGTAATGTATGAAAGCATTTTAACATCAGAAGCACTTGCACCACGAGATAAATCGTTGACTGGCTTCTTTAAGCCTAAAATAACTGGACCAATTGCTTGATAATTACCTAGTCTTTGTGCAATTTTGTATCCGATGTTTCCTGCATTAATGTCTGGGAATACATAAACATTGGCTTGTTCGTCTCATTTAAGTGATTTTGCTTTTTTATGCATTACATTTATATCAAATGCTGCATCAAATTGAATTTCACCAAACACACTGCATTCTTTTACAAATGTTTCATCAACACTTATGATTTCATAAGCTTGACGAACTTTGTCAACTGATTCACCTTTACCACTACCAGCGGTTGAGTAGCTTAGCATAGCAATACGTGGTTTTTTGATATTTGCTATACTTTTAGCAAAATATCCTAAAGCTTTAGTAATTGATGCTAATTGTTCTGGGTCAGGATTGATATTTACAGAAGAATCTCCAAAAACATACCTTTTAGATCCTTTTTCCATTATAAAACCACTACATACTGTTGAAACATCTGGAGAAGGTTTAACAATTTGTAATGCTGCTCTTAATGTGTCAGCTGTAGAATATTCAATACCGCAAATTTCTCCATCAGCTTCACCTAAAGCTACCATAGTAGAACCTAAAAAATTAGGTGATTTAGCTAATTTGGTAGCATCTTCCATAGAAATACCTTTATTTCTTCTTACATCGTAGATATATTCTGCATATTTAGTTACATCTAGCCCATCAATAACCACTCTTTCGATTTTTTTAGATAAAGATGCAGGTATTTCGCTTTTGTTTCTAAAGATTAGGATAGGAATAATTACATCTGTTTCATTTACTAATTCAGTTGCAGCTTTTACAATATCTAAATTCCAACCTTCAGGATAAACAATTTTAATTTGCTCTTTTGAACTTAATAATTTTTTTTTGATTTTGTTAAATATTGACATATCGATAATTATTATATTATATTAGTATCAAATATTGTCATGATTAAAAAAACTGCAATTTTCCCAGGTTCATTCGATCCAATCCATGAAGGTCACATAAACATAATAACTAGAGCAAGTAAATTGTTCGATAAGTTATATGTAGCAATTTGTTATAACACCGAAAAAAATAATCAAACCCCAATGGCCATAAGATACCAAAATACCGTTAAAACAATTAAAAAACTACGTCTTAAAAACGTTGAAGTTGTTACTAATGATGGACTAACTATCGAATTTGCTAAAAAAATGAAGTGTAATTATATTGTCAGATCTATCCGCAATCCATTAGATTTTAAATATGAGTTAAATATTGCTCAAGCTCACCATATGCTAGATTCTTCTGTCGAAACAGTTTTATTAATTTCCTCAAAAGAACTTGTTAAAAAATCTTCTACCGATATAAGAAAAATTCAATCAAAATTAAAACAAATAAATGAAGGTGGTAAATAAAATGGTTTTAATAATTGATAATGGCAATACTTTTCTAAAAGCCACAATTTACACTAATAATGGAAAAGAAGTTGATTTTAGCGAAACAAAATCTAAACAAAAATTAGATAGTTTTTTTAACAAAATTAAGAAACATAATAAAGTTAAAAAATGTTACATTTGTTCTGTTGTTCCTTCATCTAACAAAACATTAAAAGATGCAATTGAAAAAGTTTTTAAAATAAAACCTATTTTCGTTCAGAACAATCAATTTATCAATGCTTTTGACTTATCTAAATTTAATATTAATGAAGTTGGAACTGACATTTTGGCATTTGCTTTATACTTACAAAAAACATATAAAAAATCAATTGGCATTTGTTATGGAACTGCATTGTTTGCAATAGGTGTAGATAACAAAAAACTGCTAGGTGCAATTATTCTTCCTCATATTGACATCGGTTTAAAAAAATTAAGTCGAAAAACTGAAATGATTAACAATGAGAAAATTGATTTTAATCATAACTCACTAGAATTTGGACATAATACAAAAGAAGCATTAACTTCAGGAGTTAACCATTTTTACATGGGTGTAACCACAAATATCGTTAATTATTTTCACAAATTCCACAAATTTGATAATTTATGTCTAACTGGTGGAAATAGGCTACGACTTAAACTTTTTGATAAATCTAACGGAAAAATTAAGGTTTTTGATGTCTCAAATGCTGTAACTAAAGGTCTAGCTTGCCTTATTTTTAAAAAATAACAAATATATATAGTAGCATTCAATTAGTAATATAAAATATAATTACTAATTTATTGCATATGGAAAAATATACAGAACTTCTAAATGAACTAATCTCGCAATTTAATCTTTGTAAAACTGCAAATGATTTGATAATTGCAAAAAATGTTTTTACTAAAAAACATTTATCCCCATTATATGCACAATTGAAAGATTTGCCTTCAGAACAAAAACATGATTTTGGTAAAGAACTTAACATCTTTAAAAACAAGATTAATGAATTGTTTGAAGCTAGAAAACAAAAAATTGATGACGAATTAAGTGTTGACACACACAAACCATTAGCTGATCTATCAATAGATTCAACTTCTTTAGCAAAAGGTACTTTATCACCAATTAATTTAATTTCTAATGAAATTATCGACTTTTTTAGAAAATTAAACTTTACTGTTGTTGGTGGTGATGAAGTTACTACCGTCAAATATAATTTTGACAATTTAAATGTTCCAGAAGATCATCCAGGAAGACAAACCAGTGAATCTCTGTATTTTAACAAGGATTTAATGTTGCGTGCTCACACTACAGCTTCTACTGCAGAACAAATTTTATTGAATAATAAATCAACTGATCTTCGTGTTTTGTCTGTTGGAAATGTTTATCGTAATGATGACGATGACTTGTCTCACTCTCATCAATTTAACCAAATTGATGTAATTTGAGTTAAAGATGGTTTAACTGTAGCTAATTTAAAGTGATTAATGTCATATCTTTTAAAACATTTATATGGTCCAGATGTAAAAATTAGATATCGTATGTCATTTTTCCCTTTTACGGAACCATCAATTGAAGCAGACATCGAATGTCCTACATGTCATGGCAAGGGATGCAGTTTGTGTAAAAAATCCGGTTGACTAGAAATCTTTGGTGCTGGAATGTTACATCAAAACGTTTTAAAAAAGGCTAATGTTAATTGTAAAACAGCTATTGCTGCTGGATTTGGTATTGATCGTTTAGCAATGATTAAATATGGTATCAATGATATTCGATATCTTTATACTAATGACTTTAGATTTTCAAATCAATTCAAAAAAGGAGGTAAATAATTATGTATATCTCTCGTAATTTTTTATGTTCTATTGTTCCTGAATTTAAAAATGTAAGCGATTTTGATATTGATAGATCAACTTATAATTTAGGAATGGTGCTTGAACAGGTTATAAAACATCCTGAATTAAAAGATATTTGCATAGGAAAAGTTATAAAAGTTGACAAAATTAAAAATTCAAATAAGCTACATTATGCATCCGTCGATGTTGGTAATCAAAAAATTTTAAAAATTGTTTGTGGAGCTAGTAACTTTAAAAAAAGTGACAAAGTAGTTGTTGCCCTACCAGGTGCTAAACTTTACGACGGTAGAATTATTGAAGAAAAAGAATTATTAGGCTGTATATCGCAAGGAATGTTATGTGGTTATAATGAATTAACACCATACTGCCATGATACCTTAGATGATAATGACAAAAACGGAATCATTATCTTAGATAAAGATGCTGAAATTGGTTCTTTTGCTGTAGACAAAGAATTAGGTTTAGATGACACATTGTATGAACTAACTTTACCATCTGATCGTCCAGAATGAATGGGAGCAATCTTAATCATTAAAGATTTAGCTAATTGATTTGGATTTAAATTTAATGTTCGTCAAGTGATTAACAAACTTCAAACTTTTGCTAACGATTTTGTAAAAATTGACACTAAATTGTCAACTTTTGGTTCATACATCAAAATTGATGGTGTAAACTTTAAAAAATACTCACCTTGAAAATTGAAAAAGTACTTAATTAACAATACATGCAAATGTGAAAATAAAGTTAACGATATTATTACTTACATTACATATTTAACTGGTGTTGCACCAATCATTTTCGATGCAGACAAAACACCAACAGACATTTGCGAAAAATATGCGATAGTTGGTCAACAATTATCATTCAAAAATAAAATTTACTACTTAAAATCAGAAGATGTTATCTTAACCACAAGTAATAATGAGGTTTTAGGTTTGGAAGGAATTTGTGTAGATGATAAATATGCTCCAAATCTTGAAACAAAATCAATTGGTTTATATATTAGCAATTTGACCCACTGATTGCCTCGTAAATCTGCAATAGTTCATAACATTACTACTCCATCAGCTAGATTTGCTGTAAGACATGTTTCTCTATTCCAAATTAACTTGTTTATCAACTACATATCTAAACAATTTAGAAAATCAATAATCACTAAATTATGTAATGAAATTGAACCTACTAAAGAAATTCCGTTTGATTTAAAAGAATGTGTTGAATTTATTAGCCTGATTACTGACAAGCAATTTAAAGCTGCTTTAAAAACATTAGGTTTTAAATTATTAAAGTCATCAGCTATTGTTCCAGGTTATCGTAAAGATTTAGTTAACCAATATGACTTATGCGAAGAAGTTATTAAGAAATTGTCAATTGATGCTATTGAAATTCAACCAATCAAATTAGATATTAACGTAACTCAGCCCCCAAAAGATGAATTCTATTTCTTAACAGGTTTAAGAAAGATAATGATTGAAAACTATTTAACAGAAACTAAAACTTACAATTTAGTAAGTAAAGAAAGCATTGAAAGATGAAATGTTTTCAATTTAAAACCAATGTATGAGATTAATCCTTGTTCAAATAATGAGCATCGATTCATGCGTTTGTCATTGATTGATAATATGATAAAAGTAATGGAATATAATATGAACCGTAAAAATTCATTGCTTCCTATTTTCGAACTTCAAAAAATTTATAACCAAACAAATGAATGAAACTTGACATGCATTTCACCTGAAAAATATTGCTTGGATGTACTTCATAGATCATATCTTAACTTTGATACATTTGGATTAAAAGCTTTAATTAAGCAAATAGCTAGTTTTTTCAATGTGAGTCTAGTATTTAACAAGACAATAAATAAATGTTTTGCGCAAAAAGATTGTTTATCAATTGAATATAATGGCCAAATCATTGGTTTTGTTGGTTGTTTAAATTCAAATATGTTAAAACCATACAAAATTACACAAAAACTTTATGCTTTGGTTTTAAACATTAATTCTTTAATTGAAAATTATAGTGAAAAAGAATTTAAAATCACTCAACTACTAACTGCATTACCAATTATTAAGGATGTCACTTTCTTGGCAAATGAAAACACAGATATTGCTAACATAAACAAAGAATTATCTTCTTTAGATTGTGTTGAAAAATATCAATACACTACAGTTTACCATCCAGAAAATTCTCAAGATGTTTCTTACACTATTGAATTAACAATCAATAATAACAAAACAATGAATAAAGAAGAAATTGATGGTGTTATTTCTATGATTGTAAACATTATTAAAAACAACAAAGGTGATGTTAAAGGATTTTAAAATGAAACGTAAAGATTATATAGACTGAGACCAATACTTCATGGGTGTAGCTAAATTATCTGCCCTCAGATCAAAAGACCCAAACACACAAGTAGGGTGTTGCATAGCTTCACCAGAGAATAAGATTTATTCACTAGGATATAACGGATTACCTAGAGGGTGTAGTGATGATGTTTTTAGTTGAGAACGTGAATCAGGCGATGAGCTTAATACAAAATATCCGTATGTATGTCATTCAGAGTTAAATGCAATATTAAACTTTACAGGACATTCATTAAAGGATTGTAGACTTTATGTAACGCTATTCCCGTGTAATGAATGCGCCAAAGCAATTATTCAATCTGGAATAACCGAAGTAATTTATGAACAAAATTTATATCCTGATTCAATAGCAACAAAAGCATCATTAAAAATGTTTAAACAGGCAGGAGTAAAAGTTACTGAGTATAAAAATAAAAATAGAGAGATAAAATTTAAAGTTTAGTGAAAAAAATATGAAAAATGTAATTAAAAGAGATAATCGTCTAGTTAGATTCAATCCAGGGAAAATTCAAGAAGCTATCATTAAGGCTGCTGAAAGTAATCAAATTGATTTATCTTTAAAGCAAATTCATGATATTATTGAAAACGTTATTAAAAAAATTGAAGCTGTTAGTTTAGACTCAATTGCGGTTGAACAAATTCAAGATATTGTTGTTGATACAATCGGTGAAATGGGATATACAAAGTTAGCTGCTTTATATCAAAATTATCGTGAAGAAAGAACAAGTATTCGTGAATCAAAAAGTGATTTAATGAAGAAAATTATTGCCATCGGTGTTGAAACCGATCGTGATAATGCAAATGTTGGTAACAACTTCTCAGCAAAGTTATTGCGTATTGCTTCCGAAGCTAACAAATGGCATATATTAAATTCGACATTGCCAAAAAGACTAGCTAAACTTCATGAAAATGGTGATGTTTATATTCATGACTTAGACAGTTACAACTTAACTTTAAACTGTTTGCATGTACCAACAAGCAAATTATTACAAAATGGCTTTAACACTGGTTATGGAACTATTAACCCACCAAAAAGTATTGGTGTTGCAGCAGAATTAGTTTGTATTATTCTTCAAGCCTCACAAAATGATATGTTTGGAGGCCAATCACATCCAAATTTTGATAATGATTTAGCTCCATACGTCGCACTTACAAGAGAAAAAATTCGTAAAGAAGTAACAGAAGATGGATTAACTGGTGAGAAGGCAGAAGAAGTTGTTAAGCAAAGAACAAAGCGTATGGTTGATCAAGCTATGCAAGCAGTTATCTTCAACCTTAACACAATGCACTCACGTGCAGGAAGCCAAGTTCCTTTTAGTTCATTAAACATTGGTATTCCTTTTTCTGACGATGCTGCATTAATTTGTCAATGTTTTTTGGAACAATATATTAAGGGTTTAGGAGGTGGTGAACAACCAATCTTCCCAAACATTATTTTCCGTGTTAAATCTGGTGTAAACCGTGATCCAGGAGATAAATATTATTATTTATTCCAACTAGCTTGTAAAACAGCTGGATTAAGAATGAATCCAACTTTTATGAACATTGATGCTGATTTCAATAAAGAATACTATGACAAAGGCATTTTACCTGCAACTATGGGCTGTAGAACATACGTTTTATCTAACTGTAATGGCAAACCAGGAGTAGAAGGAAGAGGAAACAATGCACCTTCAACTATCAACTTACCAAGAATTGGTATTCTAGCAAACCGCAACATTGATAAATTCTTTGAATTATTAGATAAGAGAATTGATGACACTGTGGAAATTTTAATGCATCGTTATGAAATATTAAAGAAATTAAAAGTTAAAGACTTACCTTTCGTTTGTGGTCAAGGATTAATGAGAGGCTCAGAAAATTTAAGTTTAGATGACAGTATTGAGCCAGTTATGAAAAACGGTACATGAGGTATTGGCTATATTGGTTTAGCTGAAACTTTAATTGCATTAATTGGTGAACACCATGGACAAAGTGAGAAAGCTAGAGAATTGGGTTTAAAAATTGTAACTCACATTAGAAATAGATGTGATCAATTAAAAGCTGAAAGATCAATGAACTTCAGTTGCTATGCAACTCCTGCTGAAGGTTTAAGTGGTAAATTTGTTAAAATTGACCGCAGACTATTTGGAAATATTCCAGGAGTAACAGATAAGAAATACTACACTAACTCTTACCATATTCCTGTTTCTTTCCCTATTTCAATTGCTGACAAGATTAGAATTGAAGCACCATATCATAAGTTATCAAATGGTGGTCATATTTCATATATTGAGTTTGATTCATATCCATCAGCAGAAACAATTGAGAAAGTTATTACTTGGGCTTACAAAGAAACTAACATTAACTATATGGGAATTAACTTCCACATCCGTTATTGTTTAGATTGTGCCAACAAAGTTAAAAATAACATTGCTAAGTTAAATAATCAAGAAATTCAAAAAATTTTAAATAAATAGTTTTAATATGTCTGACAAAATTAGATTAGCTGGAATAGCACAAAATAGTTTAGTAAACGGTCCAGGATTAAGAAAAGTTTTCTTTTCACAAGGTTGCACTCATCATTGCAAAAACTGTTTTAATCCTTCAACTTGAAGTTTTGAAGGTGGTAAATTGATTGAAATTGATGATTTGGTTGCTCAAGTTAAAGAAGAATACTTTTTGGACGGTGTTACTTTTAGTGGTGGCGACCCTTTCGAACAAGCTGATAAATTTGCAATCTTAGCAAAGAGACTAAAAGACAACAAAATTAACATTTGGTGCTATACAGGTTATACCTGGCAACAACTGTTGGAAAGAGCAAAAGCTGATATAAATACTAAGAATTTATTAGAACTATGTGATGTGGTTGTTGATGGACCTTTTGTAGAAGAATTACATCAAGAAAACTTGCTGTTCAGAGGCAGTAGTAATCAACAAATAATTGATGTAAAATCATCTCTTAAACAAAACAAAATTGTTTTGTTCCATGCTGAGAAATAAAAAATATTTTTAAAAACTATTTATTTTTCATATTTATTTATAGTAGGGAAATAAAAATTAGAAAATTTTTAAATTAAGTTAATTTTATAGTATAAATTTTATACAAGGACTCTTATGGAAGAAAAAAAATTAAACAAAGTTACTTATTTAACACCAGGTCAAAAAGTTTGCCCAGTTTGCGGTGGAACTCACATCCAAAATGTTAGTCGTATTACTGGATATTTATCATTAGACGAAAGATTTGGTGAAGGTAAAGTTGCTGAGCGTAGCGATAGAGTTTGTCATAACAACGACGAACATCAAAAAATCTACTCTAAGTAATTTTATTAGTTGTTAACTTAAAAAGCAAGGAATAAACCTTGCTTTTTATTTTTAATTGTTAGTTTTATTTCTTAACTTGATGGTGTTGTCTACATCTAGCTTCATATGATTCACAATCACCAATTTGAACAATTGAGTCAGAGAATTTAGCTGGTTGACCATTAATTAATCTTTGTGTTCTATTAGCTTCAGTGCCACAAACAGTACAAATTGCTGTCAATTTAGATACATGATCAGCATAAGCTAGAAGGTTTGACATTGATTTAAAAGGAACGCCTCTAAAGTCTAAATCTAGTCCAGCGGCATAAACTACATAACCGTGGTTAGCTAATTGATCGCAAACTTCACCTAAGCCTTCGTCAAAAAATTGCGCTTCGTCAACTGCTATTGCATCAATTTTAATACTATGTTCGTTCTCATAATTTTTTAAATATTTAATGATGTCAGCAGAATTTTCAACTTCAATACAATGGTTAGTTCTACCATCTCTAGATTTTGCTTCTTTGCTTCGAGTATCAATTTTTGGTTTAAAAATTAAATACGATATGTCTGCATACTTAAAACGATTAACACGTCTTAGCAATTCTTCTGATTTTCCAGCAAACATTGGTCCACAAATTACCTCTATTCAACCTTTTGGTTTATTAAATGCATTTAATTTCATATCTTTCTCCTCTGTTATACATTAAATCTAAACAAACATACATCCCCATCTTTCATGACATAGTTTTTGCCTTCAAGACGCATTTTGCCTTTTTCTTTAACTGCAGACTCTGATTTTGCTTCTAGTAAATCTTGTCAATTACACACCTCAGCACAAATAAAACCTTTTTGAAAGTCAGTGTGGATAATTCCAGCACATTGTGGAGCAGTCATTCCTGTTTTAAATGTTCATGCTCTAGTTTCTTTTTTACCAAAAGTAAAAAATGTTTCTAACCCTAATGTCTTATAAGTTGCCTTTATTAAAGTATCAAGTCCATTTTCTTTAATGTTTAAATCTTTAATGAAAGCCTGTTTGTCTTCATCATTTAATGTTGATATTTCATATTCCATGCTAACTGAAACTGGAATTAAAGAATCTGTAGTGTTTTTACTAACATAATCTTTCAATTGTTTGTAATATTCGTTTGCTTCAGGATCAACAATATCGTCTGAATCAACATTAGCTATATAAATTGTTGGTTTAATAGTTAATAGATTTAAACTTTTTATAACTAAAAGCTCATCAGAAGTTAAATTAACGTCTTTAGCCAATTTATTAGCCATAAGTGTTTCTTGAAGTTTTTTACAAATATTCAGTTCAGTTTCTGATGTTTTATCTCCAGATTTAACTTTTGGAACTAACCTTGAAATTCGTTTATTAACTACATCTAAGTCAGCAAATATTAATTCTAAATTAATAACTTCAACATCCCTAATTGGATTTATATCATCATATACATGGGTAATGTTTTTGTCCTTAAAGCATCTTACAACATGGCATATAGCATCAACTTCACGAATGTTAGCTAAAAATTGATTACCCAAGCCTTCGCCTTGGCTTGCTCCTTTAACTAGGCCAGCAATGTCAACAAATGTGCAAGTTGCAAATGTTGTTTTATCAGCTTGTGCAAGTTCGGCAAGTTTAATTAGTCTTTGGTCTCTTACTTTTACAACGCCAACATTTGGCTCAATAGTTGCAAAAGGATAATTAGCGGCCTCAACTTGTGAGTTTGTTATTGTATTAAATAATGTTGATTTGCCAACATTTGGTAATCCTACTATTCCTGCTGAAAGTGACATATTTATTTATATGAAAATATTATATTTTAAAGTAAGTTAGGCTATTAAATTTAGACCACTTTCTTTAACATTATAAATTAACTTATTTGCTACCAATTTATTATTTGAATTTTTATAAATTCTCTCATTGT
>CADAXN010000013.1 GCA_902791895.1 uncultured Ureaplasma sp. | reverse complement strand
TAAAACTGACTTAAAAGAATTTGAAAGAATAAAAGTGGAAGATACTAAAATTGTTGACAAATCTAAAATAAAAGATGTATCTGATGATGGAATAGATGATAGTGTTCTATCTAATTTGACAATTGATCAGCTTACATATATGCTTGAGTACGAAGACCACTCACCTGAAATAGTTGAAAGAATTAAGTATTACATAAAGTTGAAGAAATAAATGTTCGTCAATCTTTGTGTTCATTCATATTTTTCATTGTTAATGTCATCGATTTCAATTGATGACATTATTAATTTTGCTCTTAAAAATAAACAAAAGTATGTTTGTTTAACTGATTTTAACAACATGTATGGTGCAATGGAGTTTTATAACAAAGCACTAGAAAACAATTTGAAACCAATTATTGGATTGCATATTGTTTATGAAAATGAGGATTTGTATTTAATTGCCAAAGACAATGGTGGATATCACAATCTTTTGAAAATTTCCTCTAAAATAATGACTAATCAGAAATACAACATTAATGATTATTCTGAATCATTATTCATTTTGACTGATGATATAAACCGTTTAACATGGTTAAAATCTAAAGTTAACTGTTATAGTTTGAATCAAACAAAGCCCAATCCAATTGCAGCAAGACCTGCTTTTTACGAAGAAAAAGATGATGTTATTTTTGTCAAAGCTTTGAATGCTATTGCTAATGAGAAAAAACTACAAGACTATGATGGCAATTCAAACTTTGATAATTTTTCTTTGCTAAATGAATCCGAAGCTAAAGAAATTTTTAACAGCGAATCATTAAAAAATTTAAACACTTTAGTTGAACAATGCACATGAACATTGAATTTAAATAGTAAACATTACATCATTAAATATCAGGAAGGTAAGCAAAGCAATATTCTTTTGCAAACAATGTGTGTAAATTCATTAAATAAAATGTTTGCAAAACAAAAAAATATTCCTGAAAATTATCTATATCGTTTGAAATACGAGTTAGAAGTAATTGATAAAATGGAATTTAATGATTATTTCTTAGTAGTTCAAGATTATGTAAATTATGCAAAAAATAAAGGAATAATTGTTGGACCAGGAAGAGGCAGTGCCGCGGGAAGCTTGGTAGCATTTTTGTTAGGGATTACTACGGTCGACCCTATTAAAAACAATTTAATTTTTGAAAGATTTTTAAATCCACAAAGATCAACAATGCCTGATATTGATGTGGATTTTATGGATGATAGGAGAAACGAGGTTGTTGAATATTTATTTGAAAAATATTCAAAAAACAATGTTGCTCACATTATAATCTTTCAAAGAATGAAAGCGAAAATGGTTATTAGAGATGTAGGTAGAATATTATCTATGAATCGGGTGATTATTGATTCTATCTGCTCAATCTTAACCGATAATTTTGATGAATTGTATCAAGAAACAAAAACTGCAAAAGCCTTGCAACAATTCCAAAAGGAATATCCTGAATTATTTAGAATAGCAATAAAGTTATTGAATTTCCCAAGACAAACTGGATTGCATGCCGCTGGTGTAGTTCTTTCTTCAGTAAATTTAACTGATATTGTTCCAATACAAAATAGTGCCGATAATTTATTGTGTACTCAATATTCAATGGAATATCTAGAGCCACTTGGCTTAATTAAAATGGATATTCTTGGTTTGATTAATTTAACAACTATAAATCAATCAATTACTGCAATTGAGAAAAATCATGGGGTTAAAATTGATTTATATAACATCCCACTAAATGATCAAAAAGTATTTAATTACATTTCTGCCGGTAACACAACAGGTATATTCCAATTAGAATCACCAGGAATGACTAGATTGGTGACCAGGATTAAACCAAGGAATATTGAAGATATTTCTATTTGTTCAGCATTATATCGTCCTGGTCCACAAAAAAATATTAATATCTACCTAAAAAATAGAACTCATCCTGAAGAAATTTTTTATTTGAACGACGATATTAGAAAAATATTAGAGCCTACATGCAACATAATTATTTATCAAGAGCAAGTTATCCAAATTGTTCAAAAAATTGCTGGTTTCAGTTTGGCTGATGCAGACTCTTTTAGAAGAGCAATTTCTAAAAAACAAATTAGTAAACTTGCTAGTCTTAAAAAATCTTTTATTGACGGTGGAATTAAAAACGGTTACAGTGAGCAAAAAGTCAATGAAATATTTGATTATATCTTTGAGTTCGCCAATTATGGTTTTAACCATTCACACTCTTTAGCTTATTCATATATAAGTTATTGGCTAGCCTATATTGCCTATTATTATCCACTTGAATTTTACTCAACATTATTAATGAGTAATGATGCAAGCACTGAAAAAATTAATCAGTATATTAACGAAGCTAAAAATTCAGGAATCGAAGTACTTCCTCCAAACATTAATTTATCCGAATACACCTTTAGTATTTGAAATAAACAAAAAATTGTTTTAGGTTTTAATGTTACAAAAGGTATCGGTGTAAATGCTTGTGCAAAAATAATTAAAACAAGACAAATACAACCAAATTGTCAATTTAATAATTTGATGTTGTGCATTCGTGATTTGAAAAATAATGAAGTAACATTCAATGTTATTAAGTTATTAGCTGAAAGCGGTTGTTTTGATTCATTAAATAAAGAACATGACTTGTACTGATTAGTTAACAATATTAAAGTTATCTATGATAACTGCGATAAAATTGGTTTAGATGGTAAACCCGTTATCGCTATGAACTTTAACAACAATAAACCAAGTGAAGCAGATTTGATTGAATTAAACAATAGACAATATGAATTACTTGGTATGTCATTTAAAGAACATCCATTAGTTCAAGTTAGATCAAAATATAAAGATAGTGGTTTTGAGTTGTTTAGCATCAAAGAAATATTTGATGATAGTAAAAACTCTTTCTTTCATATTTTATGTGTAATTACTGATGTTAGAGAAACAACAGATTCTAAAGGCAAGAAAATGGCATTTTTAAAAATTGAAGATGAAACAAGACGAGCCAGTTGTATAGTTTTCAGTTCAGTTTATCCAAAAATTGTTGAACAATTGCAACCAAAAAATGTTGTTGTTTTAAGTGTTAGAAAAAACTTACAAAAAGAAGGAAATTTAATTGTTCTTAATGGACGTGTAATAAATAAAATATAATTTTATTAATATATGTCTAGTAAAAAAGCAATAGCTATTGATGGGAATTGTTTAATGTATCGTTGTTTTTATGCAACATTTAAACAATTAGAATATTACCAAAAACACAATTTAAAACCTCTAAATGTTTTTAATCTTTTTGTTTACTCAATATTGAAATTGATAAATACTAAAAATTATGATTATGGTATTATTGCTTTTGACCACAGCAAACATACTTTCAGAAGTGAAAAATACGATAAATACAAGGAAGGCAGAAAGCCAATGCCTGAAGCATTAGCTTCACAATTATCGCTTGTTAAAGATTCACCAAAATTGATGGGAATATTAGGCATGGAGATACCTAATTATGAAGCTGATGATATCATTGGCAGTTTTACCAAGTTAATGAACAAAAATAATGTTGAGGTTGAAATCTATTCATCAGATCGCGATATGTTACAGTTGGTGAATGATTTGACTTCAGTAATGTTACTTAAATCTGGTGTTAGCGTTGTTGATGAGTTTAATAAAATGAATTTCAGTGAAAAGTTTATGGGCTTAAAACCCGACCAAATCACTGATTTTAAAGGAATGGCAGGGGATAATTCTGATCACTTAAAAGGAATTGAAGGTATTGGTCCTAAAACTGCTGCTAATATGTTGTTAAAATATGGAAATATTGATAATATATATATCCATCTAGACGAATTATCACCAAAGACTAAAGTTTGTTTATTACAAAATAAACAACAAGCTATGGATTGCAAAGAACTAGCAACAATATACAAAGATTTGTTTAATGAAAGAGTTTTAGAAGATTTCAATCTTAGAACAATTTTATATGACGACCTTTATAAATTGGCTGATGATAACAATTTAAACCAGTTAAAAAATTACATTAAAAAAATTGAAAAGTTATTTTAATTAGCTATGCCTGAATTACCTGAAGTTACAACCATAATTAACGTTTTAAAGAAAACAACTCTTATCGGAAGCAAGATAAAAAGTGTTGATGTTTTAATACCTAAAATAATTAAAAATACTGCAGTCAACAAATTTAAACATTTTTTTGTAGGCGAAGAGTTTATTGATATTCAAAGAATTGGGAAATACATCATTTATAAATTAACACACGATAAGATATTTGTTGCACATTTAAGAATGGAAGGAAAATTCTTTTATATAGAGAGCAAAAAACTTACTGATACAAAACATTTAATGTGCAAGTTTAATCTTGAAAATAATTATTCTTTAGTTTATTATGATTCGAGAATGTTTGGAACATTTACAATATATAGTACGAAAGATTATCTAAAGTCCAAAGAAATATCAAAAGTAGCTATTGACCCATTAAACAAAGACTTTATTGGTGAATTTTTATTTAAGAAAATACAAAAAATTAATCGTCCGATTAAAACAGTATTATTAGACCAATCAATTGTTTCTGGTATTGGTAATATATATGCTGATGAAATCTTATTTCAATGTAAGATTCATCCATTAACTAAAGTCAAATACTTAACTTTGGAAGAATGCAAAATGATTTCCAAATATGCAAAGTCAATTTTGCTAGACGCAATTAAGCACAAAGGAACAACAATATTTTCTTACAAATTCGATAAAAATCACTCTGGTGAATACCAGTCATATTTAAAAGTACATCAGAGAAAAGGCTTACCATGTAAAATATGTAAAACAAAAATTGAAAAAATTAAAGTCAATGGACGTGGCACTTATTTTTGCCCTAATTGTCAAAAGGAGAAAACATGTTAATTTGTATAACTGGTCAAATTGGGAGCGGTAAAACTTCATTATTAAACGAATTCAAAAGTTTAGGTTTTAAAACTTTTGAAATGGATAAATATATCCATGAAATTTACAATAAAAATAAAATTGGTTTTCAATTAATCAAGAAAAATTTTGGCGATTCATATGTTAATGAAATTGAAGTAGACCGCAAAAAATTAGGTCAATTAGTATTCAACGATAACAAAAAGTTAAATAAATTAAATAGTTTGACCATTCCACTTATTCGACAAAAAATTTTAGAACTAAAAAACATTAATGAGCATATTTTCGTAGAGTTAGGAATCTATTTAAAATATGAAAAGCAATTTAATGATTTATTTGATCGTATTATTCTTATTAAAGGAAAGTCTGAAATTGAAACAAAAAAGTTACAAAATCTTTCTTGATTCAATAAAGAATCTAACATTTTTTCACCACTTGAAGTTCATGAAGAAAAAGGGTTTATTGTTTTAGAAAATAATAAAGACAAAAAACATATTAAAAATTTAGCAAAAAAAACAATAAATATTTTAGGTTTAAAAAACTAAAAATCCCAGCAAGATTTTAATGTAGAAAACTTTCCCACAATTTATGTTGGAAATAGCTGTTTTACTATAAATATATAGTTAACTATATTAAAAAACCCATTTTTATATGTTGGTAATTGTTCATTTAAATTTTTCTAAATCAATTTTTTCTCAAATTTTTATTAACTTAATTTTTAAAACATATACTATGTTTGCTAATGACCTATTGTTGGGTTAAATATCAATAAACCATTAGGTCACAATATTATTTGGAAAGGTATTATAAAAATATGGTTAATTCTATTGTTTTTTCTGTAATAAAAAAACATGACTTTACCATTAACTATAAATCGTTATATGATTTATACCAACCAATTATTGGAAATGATGCCGTATCTTTATACATCACTCTTTTGCATGAATCTGATAAACTTTCACAAATGGGTGTACAATTTAATAGCCTTTCTTCCTTGTATAATCAATTAAATTTGTCTTATGAATCATTCGTTGAATTAAGATCAAAACTAGAAGCTTTTCAGTTATTACGTACTTACATTGATAATGAAAGTAAAAAGTATTATTTTGAATTAGTTGAACCTGTTTCTTTTAAAGAATTTGTTAATAATCAAAAATTTAGACATATTTTGCTTCAAAAAATTGGTCAAGCAAATTATGAAAGATTAGAGTACTTTTACTCTAATAATCATTTACCGAAATCATCATTAAATATTTCAGTAAATTTTGATCATATTTTCAGGAGTGCAGATTTACAAAAAATTTATGAATTTAATTTCAACCAACTTTATGAGAATATTTCTAAAAAAACTCATCAAGTAATTACCTTAAATGAACAAGTTAAAGATTTAATAAACTTCTTTTTCAACTCTTACAGTTTAAATCTAGCTGAAATTGAGCACTGTATCTATAATGCAGTAATCCAAAATGAAAATAAACAATTCGAAGTTGATTACAGTTTATTACAAATAGCATTTAAGAAATATATTGATGAAGTTAACAATGTTGACGTATTTAAACAAATCAAAATTAATCGAAACTCAAAGATGTTTTTTGATAGTTTGGATGAAGAAGAATTATTCCAAATTTTTAATTCTTATCAAAGTTTAAACTCTGAACAATACTACCATGCAATTAAAAAAACAAATTTGACTGAAGATGAAATGGATACAATTAACACGCTACGTAATGTTTACCATTTAGATGACAGTTTAATTAATTTAATGATTGATTTTAGCTTGAATAAAACTCATGGCAATTTAAACCCATCTTATCTTTATAAGATGGCTAAAACTGCTAATGCATGTAACCTATTAGATATAAAACTTTTATATCAATATTTAACAACCAAAAAACAAAACTCACGAAATAAAAATGTTGATGTTTCTAATCCACAGAAAATTAATGATGACTGGACATCATTATTTAATGAGTAATAAGTTATTATGTCGAATAATATTTTGAATGAATATAAAAATCTTTTTGAGAAAAAATACATTAAAGTTTTAAAATTAACAGATGATGAAAAGCTTTCATATTTGTCTCTAATTAAACTTATTGTTCAAGAACAAGATGCATGTGATGAATTGCCTGCTGACAAATGTATAAATGACACATTTACTCATACTAGATTAATAAGAGATGAAAACAACAATATAATTATTTCAAGTGTTCCTTGTTCTAAGCACAAAACAATGAACAATTGGTTGTTTGATGATTTTTTAGAGGATGATAAAAAAGATTTGTCAATGAATAAATTTTGTAATTTATTAGTTGATGAAATGTGAAGCAATATTCCTTCAGAAAATGTTCTTGATATTTCGCTTTCTTATTCCGAAAAATTAAAAATTTTACGAGATCAGAAATTTTATTCTAATTCCAAACTTAGCATTATCAATGATTATTTAAACACAACTTTTAAAATTTTAAAAAAAGATAAGTCAACTATTAATGTTCGTGGTGTTTATGTTTATGGTAATTATGGCATTGGCAAAACACTAATGATTCATACTTTTTTGAATGCTCTTCAAAAAGAAGGCTTCAAATGTGTATTTGCTAAAGCATCAACACTATCAAAAAAATTAAAAAATAATTTTGACAAAAACAATATAGTAAATGAAGAAATTATTCAGATGTACAAAGATTGTGATATCTTAGTTTTTGATGACATTGGTGTAACTGATGTTAGTGAATGATTTATTAATCAAGTTTTGTTTGACATTTTAGATACAAGATACAACAAAAAGAAATTAACTTATTTCACTAGTAATTTTAGTTTTTACGAATTGGCTAAAAAATTAAAAACAGTTTCGAAATTATCTAGTGTTGATATTGGTCGTTTTGTTGATCGAATTAAAGCATTGACTAACGATACTGAAATTAAAATAGTCGAAAAGAATCATCGATACGATTCAAAATAATTCGTTAAACAAAAAATACCCACAGTGGGTATTTTCATTTATGGAGGTGTCTGTCAGATTCGAACTGACGAATACGAAGGTTGCAGCTTCGGACCTTACCACTTGGCTAAGACACCATAGTAACTCAATTATATATTAACAAAATATATAGAGAAGATAACAAATTGTAATGCCTATACAAATCGCACATAATGATGACAAAGATAAAACTAAACCATTAAAAAGCAAAGAGTAGTTGATTTTGTCTTTGTTTTTAATACCTTCATCATATAGCACAGAAAGCTTATCTATACTTTTAGATTCGCTATTTTTATTGTTTAGGTCTTGATTGCTCATAATTATTAACTATTTTTAACGTTAATAACTTTTTTGTCATTGTAGTAACCACAATTTTTGCATACGTGGTGTGGTTTAACAGGTTTACCGCACTTTTTACATGCTGTAACTGTAGGCTTTGATAAAGCTTGATGGCTTTTACGCATTCCTTTACGGGATTTGCTAACACGTCTTTGTTGAACTGCCATATTTCTCCTTATAGATTGGTAAATATTATACATTAAATAATTTATATACCGTGTATATAGCAAGAATATTTATGAAAGTTTAGCCGTTTTTTAGATTATGTCATATTAATTAATATTTTCATGCTAATAAAAACAGATGATGTATTATAGATTTCTAATATATAATCACTATATGTCTAAACTTAAGAAAATCGGTATAAATTCAAGTATCATTAACGATGTTCTATCCAATATGTTAGAATCCATTCCTGGTGTCGCTAATGATCCGAAACCATGTATTGAATTTCAACAAGATGATACTCCACACATTACAATAATTTTCACCCCAATGGAGGATATTGTCAATGTGTTTGATTTATGTGTGAAAATTCAAAACATCGTTTATTACCGATTATTAAACGACTTTGATTTACAAAAAATTAAAGTTGACGTTTTAGCTAAATAGATTGAGAAAAATTAGGAAAAACGAAAAAATTTATATATTAGACATTTCTAAAATACGGATAAGTTTGCGAAAATTAGTATGACGAAACTAACTATAAAACAATTAAAAGATATGTTCATAGGTGGCGGAATATCAATAGCCAATGAATTTGAATATATTAATCAATTAAACATCTTCCCGGTTCCCGATGGTGATACTGGTAGTAATATGAAAATTACTACAGAAGGTGCTAGTAATTCTATTAAAAACACTAACTTTAGTGATCTTGCAACACTTGGAAAAACTTATTCTCGTGCCCTATTAATGAATGCACGTGGTAACTCAGGAGTTATCTTTTCGCAAATTATAAAAGGTTTTGTCTCTTCTTTTAAGCCTCAATCTAACGAAATTACTCTTAAAGAACTAAACGATGCTTTTACTGCTGCTAAAGAACAAGCTTATAAAACATTGTCTTCTCCAATTGAAGGAACGATTTTAACAGTCATTAGAATGACTGCTGATGGTCTTCATCAAAAAGCTGCATCAATTAAAACTATTGAGGATTTATTCACTGAAGCTGTTAAAATTTCACAAGAAGCTCTAAGCAAAACTCCTGAAATGCTTGAGCAATTAAAAGTTGCAAATGTAGTTGATTCAGGTGGTTATGGTTTGTGTTGTTTCATTCAAGGAATGCACGATGCACTTGTTGGCAAAAAAGCTGAGTCAAAAACAAACAAAGTTGCCACTCAATCAACAACTAAGGCTGATAAAACTAAGTTTATTGACAACATTAACGACAATAATGAAGGATTTGGTTACTGTTGTGAATTTATTTTAGCAGTTGGTGCTAAAGTGGAAGTTCATCAAAGAGATAAAGCAACTTTTAATGTTAATGAACTTAAGAAAGAATTATCAAAAGTTGGTAACTGTTTAGCAGTTGTTGTTGATGAAGATATTGTTAAAGTTCATGTTCACTCTATTGAACCATACCGTGTATTACAAATTGGTTCAAGATTTGGTGAATTTAACAAAGTTAAAGTTGAAAATATGACTTTGCAATTTTTGGAAAACAACCCAGGAACAACATTAGAAGAACTTTACAATTCACAAAAGAAGAAAAACGGCAAAAAGGAAAAAGAAAATTTAGAAACTACTCCTAAAATTATCGTTACTGTTCCTACACCTGAATTGGAAAAATACTTTTATGATAATTTAAAAGTTGATAATGTCATTAATTACAAGACTAATGGAAATCCATCAATTCAGGAATTTTTATCAGCTTTTAAAAAGGTGCATTCTAAGAACATAATTCTAATTGTTGATGACTCAAATGCCATGTTAGCAGCAAAGCAAGCCATCGATTTAATGGGGAAAAAATACACCATTACTCCATTTGTTTCTAATGACATAGCTGTTACTTATTTAGCTTGCAAAGTACATAATCCATCTGAGAAGATAAATGTTAATTTAAAACGAATTGCAAAGACAATCAACACTTACTATGCAAAAGTAGCACGAGCTAGTAAAGAAGTACAGTACAGTAAGATTAAAATTGTGCCAAATGATTTCATTGGAATTATCAACAAAAAGATCGTTATTTCTAATAAATCACCTATCAATGTTGTAAAATTTGTTTGTGATTTCATTATCCATAAAAAAGGTAAAAAAGCCCCTAAAGTTATTAAGATTTTCACTGGTGAAGATGTAAAAGTTGATGACATTCATAAAATCAACAAATACTTATCTGAAAAATACTCGATCAAAACCGAAATTATCTTCACAAATCAACAAATTTACAGCTATCATATCGTTTTATAATTTACATAGTAAATTAAAGTTGAAAAACATAAATTCTTGTCTATTGACTTAAGATGGCAAGAATTTTTTTGTTTAAATTTTAGTTTAGATGAATATTTTTATGCTTTATCCAGCGAACTAAGATCAAAACCAACTTTTTTTGCAACATTACTCAGATTTAAGTTAATATATATATATATATATATGAAAACAACAAAACTATTAAAATCAATATTAATTCCTACATTAGGAATATCAGCAATTGGGACAATTGCTGCTGTATCAACAAGCTGTGGACAAGCAAATCCAGATCCAGATATAGTTCATGTTACAAGTGTTGAATTAGATAAAACTTCTGCAACTTTAACCATAGGTGATACTGAGACTTTAACTGCAACTGTATTGCCAGAAAATGCAACTGATAAATCAGTTACTTGAAGTACAAGTGATTGAAATGTTGCTATAGTTAATCAAAATGGAACAGTCGCTGCTGTAGGACCAGGTAATGCAACTATTACCGTTAAAACAAATGATGGTAAAAAAATTGCAACTTGTGAAGTAAAAGTAAATAAACTTGATGAATGTATTGGTGTCATTGCCAATAAGAATTCAACTTTAACATTAAAAAATAATCATGGTAACCTAGATTTACAATATTCAATTGATAATGGAGCTAGTTGATCACAATACACTTCATATCTAAGTATTAATCAAGGCCAAACATTATACTTAAAAGGTAATAACCCTAATGGTTGATCACATTCAGATTCAAATTATTCATGTTTATCTATCACTGGTGATGTATCCATTTTTGGTAATGTTATGGGATTATTAGATAATGGAGCAATGCCTGGAGAACAAGGAAACATCACTGATATCCCATGTGATTATTGTTTTTATGATTTATTTTGAAATTCAACTGGAATAACAAGTGTTAGTGGTAATTTCTTACCAGCAACAACTTTAACAGATTATTGTTATAGAAATATGTTTTATCAATGTTCATCATTAACTACTGCACCTAAGTTACCAGCAACAACTTTAGCAGATAGTTGTTATGAATTCATGTTTCTTAATTGTACTTCTTTAAAATCTGCGTCTAAGTTACCAGCAACAAGTTTAACACAGCGTTGTTATAACGCTATGTTTT
>CADAXN010000012.1 GCA_902791895.1 uncultured Ureaplasma sp. | reverse complement strand
AAACTATATGCAGATTGTTTATTAAATAATCATTTACATGCATAATTTAATCTTATTTTAAAGTCAATTTTTTTCATGTTTCACCCTTTCTAAAAGTGGCCCAAAAAAATTAACCAGGTTTAAAAGCTAACAAAGCTTTAGCATATTTTATGATTAAATCTGGGTTGATTAATCATTCATAACAATTGGTTCTAATTGTTCGATATTGTCTATCTTCGTAGTATTTTTCTTTATCAATGTCATCAATGAATTTGTTGTTGTTTGATAAGTAGTTGTTTAACTTATATTCATCATCGAAAATAATTAAAACATTAATTGGTTTTTCTAATTTGTGTTTAATACCAATATCAATTGTGTGTGTGCCAATTACGATGTTTGGGATTATTTCAACATCAGGCATATCTTTGAATGCGTATTTAAGATGTGCTACAACTTGTTCTAATAAAAGAGAGCTACTCTTACTTGTTCTTAAATTTTGAATTTCTAAAGACCGTGGGTTCTCTTGTAATTGTTCAACAAATTGAATAAAACCTTTAAATATAAAAGTATTGCGATTAGAATCATTTGTAATATCTGATGATTTGAATGATTTAATCACTATCATCTTCTTTTTTGCTCTTGATGCCATTACATTAATTCTATTCATTCCACCATCTTGGTTAATTGGTCCAAAATTTTGAATAAATCTACCTTGGTTATCTTTACCAAAAGTTGTGGAAATAACTACAAGATCTGCTTCATCGCCTTGAACATTTTCTAGACTTCTAATTTTTAAAGATAAATCCTCAATTTTTTGTCTTAATATTGGGTGAGCATTTGCTAAAGATTGAATGTGTTCTGCTTGTTTAATATTAAATGTAACAACAATCATTACTTTATATTTATCTAGATTGTCAACTAGCGTATGAATTACTTGGTTAGTTTCAGCTTCATTAATTCCTTTTTCGCGATTATAAACACCATTAACTTCAATTAAATCAATTGAATGATCAAAGCAATTATTTTTGGTAATGCAAACCAATTTATCATCATAAAAATAATGGTTAGAATAATACATTAATTCTTCATTAATAGCACGATAGTGATTCATCAATGTGTAATTTGATCAGTTAGATGATTTTGCTTTATCTAATAAAGAATCTACATTATCTAAATGGCCTTCGTAAATTTCGTCTAATTCAGCATTCTTAGTAAAGAAAGTAGAAGGCTTTAATTGTTTATCATCTCCTGAAACAGTAGAGAATTTACACCTATAAATAAGCGGTGTACCTCTTTCAATTTTCATTTGTGATGATTCATCAAAAATACCAACATCAAATTCTTCTTTGTTAAGCGGCAAAATTGAAGCCGCTGAATCTGGAGATAAAATTCAAATAGGAAATATTTCCTTTAGTACAGAATAATAAGCTTTAATTGTTCTATTTACTGATGGCCTTTTAGTTAGATTTGCTTTTCTTACTAGTTGGGTTCATTTAGCATCAAGTTCATGATCTTTCATTAATTTTTCTCTTAAATTTGATGCATAGAAGTCAACCAAAATTCTATCGAATTTTGACGCTTGAATTTCTTTATTTTTTCAGTAATTGTGAAGAATATTATTAATGTCTTTGTTGCTATTTATTTTTTGAATAAATTGATTTAAACTTGTATTAGTAATCCAATTATCATAAGATAAGTAATTTTCATAATCAACAACAGAATTAAATAATGTTTGATAACTTTCATAATCAGGAACATAAAAAATATTTAATTGTTTAATTTTGTTTATTACATTCAATAAGTTATCTTTATTTGCTGTTTTTTCGTCTTTATATTTTTTGCCAAATATATGTCTCTTTTTCAATACTTCACCAGTAGCAATGAAATGCAAAACGAAATTTAATACATCTTTTTCCTTAGCTGTAGCGATTGTATTTAAAAATTCATCGATTAATTTTGAATCAAAAATGTTTTGATTAATTTTTGTGTTAGGAATCATTTTTTTAAATTCTTGATAAATGCTTGATAAATTTTTAATGTCATCAACAACATCAGATAATTGTTTACCACAATCTTTAAAGTAATATGTAAAAGATGATAAAATATTTTTATTTGTTTTGTATGTTTCTAAGTTAATAGTTTTAGTAACTTCTAAAATATGTTGAAGATTTTTACCATATAAATCTTTAAAATTTGTTAACTTACCTAATTCGCTTAAATATCTTTTGATATTTAAGTATCCAGAATCATTTTGATTTATGTTAACGTTTGTAGCACAAAGAATTAAGTTGTTTAATTCTAGTAGACGATTATAAAAAACATCTTTTGAATTATTATCAAATGCTGACATAACTAATTGGTTTACTGCCATTAGTCTTTCATCTAAAACATTTAATGCCGCTTTCTTTTCGCTGCAGACAAGAATACGTTTATTTTGAATTAAAGCGTTGGCAATAATGTTAGTAACAACTTCAGATTTACCAGTTCCAGGAGGACCATATATTAATAAGTTTTTGTTTAAACTATTAACAACTGCCATTTTTTGAACTAAATTTAATGGGTGATTTAACTCAAAAATTTGATCTTTTTCATAAATTAATTCATTTAAGTTGTCAGTAAATATAGTGTCAACTGTTGGGAATTGATAATCCTCTTCTAATATTTTGTCATAATCTCTTAATAATTTACCACCAATCGGATTAATAAGTGAAATAACAAAATTCTTTTGAATAACTAAACGATCTTTGTAATTTTCAGTAATTTCATTTTTATTAATTGGTAAAAAAACAGAAAATTCATTTTCAACTTCACAATTAGGAATAGCTTTAGCTAGGCTAGTAAAATAGTTGTCAGGTATAGAAGTTAATGGAATTGTCGTATCAATTGCTTCAGAATCATTGTTAATATCTACATTTAATTTAATAGCGTATTGGTCTTCTAATGTTTGCAAAAGAATTTGATTTTGTTCTACTATACCTTCGTTGTTTTTGCTAATGATAATACAACCATCATTAGAAGGATAAGCTATTATTTCTATATTGAGTAATGGAGCTCTTAATGTGATTGGTTCTTTATTTGAATATGTACTTTCACCGATAATTGAACCATAAGAAAGAAACATCTTTCAAATAGATGAATTAGAATATTCAACTCTTGCTTTTAATGAATAGTTTAGTAAACTATCAAGAATATCAAATTTCTCATTAATAATTTTCTTTTTGATGTTTTCTACTTCTTTTGCAAGGGCAGCGGAATTTAAAGATTCATCAATCTGATAATCTGTAATCCCTAAGTCCTCTAATACTTTTTTAAAGGTAATTATGTCAGTTACTGAATTAAATAGATTAGTAATATTTTTTGACAGTGTACCTTTATGAATAGTGATTGTGTTTAAAGATTTATTAAATATGAACGATAATAGTTCACTAGTAGGTATTAATGTTACTGGGTTAATAAAATTGTGTGTCAATAGTAATTCTTTACTACCTTTGCTTTGTAATAGTAAAGTTTTTCGTTTTTTAAGTAAGACTTCTTTATCCATAAATATTAATTTCTAAGTGGTAAAACTAAAAATTTTAAATTGTTGTCTTTTTTGTCAGTAATTAAAATTGGTCGATTATTGCCAGTAAAATTAAATGTAACAACTTGATCATCGAAAACTTTCAAAATATGATTTAAAAATCTCATATTTAATAGGAATTCAAATCCACCTGAGATATTTGTATTGGTGATTTCAACCTCTTCGAATGTATCACCAAATTCAATACTCTTAGTAGAGATTGAAATTTTATCATTAGAAATTGCAATCCTTACAGTTGAGTTTTTATCATTTTGAATTAATGGTAATGCTCTATTTAATGCATCGTTTAATTGTGATTTATTAACTTCAAAAGAATTAGTGTAATTGCTTTCTAAAGTTTTATAAACTGAA
Organism: uncultured Ureaplasma sp.; assembly: GCA_902791895.1. Taxonomy (GTDB): domain Bacteria; phylum Bacillota_I; class Bacilli_A; order Mycoplasmatales; family Mycoplasmoidaceae; genus Malacoplasma_A. The sequence continues at coordinate 8,216 of CADAXN010000012.1, read as the reverse complement.
GGATATTCATTTTCAGATAATTTAAAGAAAAATAAATTTCTATTGCATTCAATAATTAATTTACCACTATTAAACCAGAAAAATATTTCATTTACTTTATTATTTTCGATAAGATTATTTAAGAAATTTAAAATCTTAGTATCAATAACAAATTTAAATTTAGGTCCATTATAATCTTCTTGACAGAAAGCTAAATGAAACGAATCAGTAGCAACTGCTTTAATTAAATTATTTTCATTATTAGAATCAATACAAATACCAGTTAAAACGTTGTTTGAACCAATAGTTGTAGCTACGAAGTTAGATAATTTATTATTTATCTTCTTAATAAAAGAATTAGATAAAGTAAATTTTAACCAATCTGTATAGTAAAAAGAAATAGTTGGATATGAATTAATATCTAAGATGTTTAAATTACATGAAAAAGTGTCATTGTAGATACGTAATACTGATTCATCTATAATTTCTAATGTAACTTTGTTAGATTTAAGATTACTTAATATATCTAAAATCATTTTACCTTTAACTAAAAATTTACCTTCTGATTCTATTTTTAAATCTTTATCAATATTAATCTGACTATAACAGTTGTTATTTGAACTTATTAATGTTATTAAGTTATTACCAACATTAAATAATATTCCTGCTAATATTGGATTTAATCCTGAAGTATCTAAAGTATTTGTTGCTAATTGAATTTTCTCTGTTAATAATTTTGTATTGATTGTAACTTTCATATTATCTATTTTAGTTTTATATTTAATTTATATTTTATATTATTATATGAGTTGTTGGAATGTTGAAATTAAATATTTTTGTATATTTTTTCAATGTAGTTTTTTAAATTTTCATCTTTTTGTAAAGTTTGTTCAATTTTATTTATTGATTCAATTATTGTTGAATGGTTCCTATTTCCAAAATAACTACCAATTTCTTCATATGGCATAGCAAACTTTTTTCTTAAAACATACTGGCAAACTTGTCTAGCATTTGAAATTTGACGTTTTCTAGATTTTGATTTAACTTGTTTTGGATCAACTCCATAAGTTGAACAAATTTGGTCTATAACAATTTGTGGGTCAACACTATATCCATTTGTTTTAATTTGGTTATAATCCACAACTTCTGTGGCTGCTTGAACGGTTGAAATAGTAATTATTGAGTCAGGTGAAAGGTTATTGTATGCATAGAACATTACTTTATGTAGAAAACCTTCAAGTTTTCTAATGTCATCTTGGTTTCTTCTTACTATGTAATTGATTGCATCAGATGAAATAACATAACCTTTAAATTCTTCATTTATTTTCATTTCTAAAATATGAACCATTGCTTCAATACTTGGTTTTGTGATTTGAATATGCAATCCTGAAGTAAATCTAGAAATCATCCTAGGTTCAAAATTTTCTAATTCATCTGGGTGCTTATCACTTGTGATAATGATAATCTTATTATGGGAAATATTGTGGTTAAAAATGTTAAAGAAAATTTCATTAATTTTTTCTTTTTTAGCTAAAAATTGAATATCATCAATAAGAAGTAAATCACAAGATTGATATTTGTCTTTTAAAGCTTCTATAGCATTTGGATCTTTAGAACTTAAAGCATTATAAATTTCTCTTACAAAAGCATCAGAAGTTGTATATTTGATTAAACTAGTTGGATGTAGTTTTGTATATTCATTTCCTGCAGCATGTAAAAGGTGTGTTTTTCCTAAACCTACACCACCTGAAATAAAAATAGGGTTTCAAATTTGTTTTGTATTAAAAATCGTTCTAATCGCATTGTACGCACTTTTATTGAATGGCGCAACATAAAAATTTTCAAAAGATAAAGCTGAGTTTGTGTTAGTATTTCCAAGAGAAATAGGTGGAGTTAAACTATTATCTTTTTTCTCATTATTTTGTTCCAAAGCAACAATTTCTTCTTGGGTCATAAATATAACATCTAGTTTATTGTTTATAATGTCATTGAAACTCTTTTTAAACTGATTAGTGTAATTATTTTCAATTGTTGATTTTATAAACTTATTAGGAACCAATAAAACAATTTTTCCATCAATAACATTATAAAAAAGTATATTTTTTATAAAGTCGTTATAAATTTGGTCGTCGTTTATTATTTTCTTAATATTTGTTTTAATACTCGTGAAGTTATCTTTAATAATTTTTAAATCATAATTTACCATATTGAGTCTATACCTTAATTGTAGTTTATAAATATCAAAAAGTGCAATAGCATGTCGCTTTAATAATTATATTAAAACAGCCAAAACATAAATATATGTTTAATTTGAATGAACGCAAATATTAATAACTTAATTAAAAATAGATTATTAGACTATACGCGTAAGTGTTTTTCTTATCAATTTTTGTAGTCAAATTATTTTATATATAATAAAATTATATTAACATTATGAAACGTACATTTCAACCAAACAAGAAAAAAAGAGCAAAGGTTTCTGGTTTCAGAAAACGCAACTCTACTGCCAAAGGACGTAAAGTATTAAAAGCTAGAAGAATGAAAGGCCGTGCTAAATTATCATCATCTGATGAAAAATAAAAATATTAGCACTTCTTTAAGACGGAGTTCACAAATTAAAGATGTTTTAAAAAACGGTTTAACAATATCTGGTGATGTATATATTCTAAAATACAAAGATAGTGAACAAAAGTTTGAATTTGCTATTTCCACTAACAAAAAAATATTTAGAACAGCAGTCATCAGAAACAAAATCAAAAGGCAAATAAGATCTTTTGTTCAAAAAATACCAAATTTAAAAACAATTAAATTATTGATTATTGTGAAGACAAAGTTTTTAGACAATTCATATGAACAAAACTATTCAAGCTTAGAAAAAATGATCGCGAAAGTGAAATAAAGTTAATGAGTAATCAACCGGCATTTAATTATAGCTCCCTAAAACAAAAAACAGAGACTTCTGATGTTTCTAGTCCCTTTTGAGTTAAACCCAAATCTAATTTCTCTAAAGCGAAAGCTATTTTTAAACAAATCTGAAAATGGGCAAAAATTGCCATTTTATTGTTTTTCTTTGTTATGGGATTATGAGGATGTTTCCAAACAACATTTGATACTAAAGTTGCAAGCAGTACAACTATCGGTAGTGGACTAGAGTTTGGTTTTATATTTGGAACTACAGGAGATTGAAGATATGATCTTTGTGGTTCACCATATCAACAGTTTCATACATTTACTAATTGGACTATGGATTATGGTCCATTTTACGCATTGTTCGTTTGGCCAGGCGCATGATTGACAATGCAAATAACATGAGGTACACACAATGCTATTGGCGGATTAAATGCCTTATTAGCAATTTTTGTGCTAATTTTAATCATTAGAGTTATTACAACCGCAGCTACAATTAAGTCGACTATTCAAAATGAAAAGATGTCCGAGGTTAGTGGTAAGCTGTCAGAGATTAATGCCAAATATAAAGGACTAAAAGATACCCAATCTAAACAGATGAAGCAGCAAGAAATAATGGAATTATATAAGAAAAATAATGTAAGACCATTTGCTGCTTTTGAGCAAATATTGATTACATTACCTATTTTCTTAATTGTGTATCGTGTCGTTACAATTTTAAGACCATTAAAAGCAACTGTACTATTTGGCATTTGAAACTTCTCGTATGCGCCATTAACAACTATATTTAATAGTTTCTTGAATGGTGGATGGGCATACATATTCTTCATTTTAATTGTTGTCCCTGTTCAATTCTTATCTACTTGATTGCCCCAATACTGAGCTAAAAAACGTAACAGAAACGCAACAACATCTAGTCAAAAAGGACAAAAAGAAAACAGGAAACGTCAAATATTCCAATATGTATTTGCCGGAGTAATGTCATTAATCGTAGTGTTCACTCCTTGCGGTGTAGGTGTATATTGGTTCTTTAACGCTATGTTTGCTATCTTACAATCATTCATAATGCACCGTATTATTGTTACTCAACGTAAACATAAATTTAAACAGAATGTTGGTAACATTACAATATCTTAATGGAATTAATTAATCCTAAAAAGTACATTAAAAAATATAAATTTGCTCCTTCTAAAAAAATGGGACAAAATTTTTTAGTTGATGAATTTGTGATACAAGAAATAATTGATCAATTAGATAATGCAGAATATGATGCAATTATTGAAATTGGTCCAGGACTTGGAGCACTAACAAAATATTTATACAAGTTAAATGTTGATTTACATTTAATTGAGTTGGACAAGAGGCTATTTGCTTATTTAAATGAACGTTTTGGAAAAGATCAAAATGTTAAGTTATACTGCCAAGATGTTTTACGAACAGATTTAGATGAGATTGCTAAGAATTATAAAAATTGCATAATTGTAAGCAATTTGCCTTATTCTATAAGTTCTTTAGTAATCATTAAATTTTTAAAAACAAAGAAAATTAAAACTATGTATTGTATGCTTCAAAAGGAATTAGTTGAAAGAATGATTTGTAAACCTAAATCAAGAATTTATAGTTCTTTTAGTGTATTAGTTCAAAAACAAGCTACAGTTGATAAATTGATTGATATTGATAATTCTAGTTTTGTGCCTCCTCCAGAAGTACAATCAAATTTTATTTGTATAACAAAAAAACATAATTCTCAATACAACGAGGAATTTAATAAGTTTGTTAAATTTATTTTCTCAGCAAAAAGAAAAACAATGTGGAATAATTTAAAAGTAAAATTATCCACTGAACAAATTTCCAAATTGTATGATTACTTTAAATTAAATCGAAATATTAGAAGTGAAGAATTAAAATACCAAGAGATTGAAAAGATTCATCAATTTCTAAAAGGAGATGGCAATGTATAAAAGAGCCTATGGGAAAATAAATATTATTTTAAAAGTTTATAAAAAAGAAGGAAAAGAAACCAAGCACAAAGTTGACACTGCTATACAAATTTGCAAAAAAATTTACGACAAAATTAAAATCAAAGAGTCAGATAATTTTGAAGTAGTTTATACAAACAAATATAAACAAAAATTATCATTTAATGATTGCTCTGTTAATAAAGTAGTTCATTGATTTAAAAAGAATTTTCCTGATTCTAACACTAATTTTAAGATAAAAATTATTAAGAGAATTCCGCCTAATTCAGGGTTTGGTGGTGAATCTACGGATGCAGCGTTTGTTTTGAATTATTTGCTTAGTAAAAACAATGTTTATGAATTAAATAAGACCCAACTTAGAGATTTAGCTTTAAATGTTGGAAGTGATATTCCTTTCTTTTTAAGCAAATATCATACTGCACATGTTTCCGGTTATGGCGATGAAGTTAAGAAAATTAAAAACATTAGAATCTTTTACAAGATTTATCCAATTATGGTTAAATGTGAGACACAAAAAGTGTATGAAGCATTAGACAATGATAAAAATTATGAATCTAAATATTCTGGTAAATCACTAATTGTAGATATATTGACTGAAAATTTTAGTTTTATTGATTACTATAATGACCTTCAAAAATACGTTTTTAAAGTTTATCCTGAAATTAAAAAACATTATGATAATTTAAATAATTTTAAAAAACGTAAGATTATCGTTAATGGTTCAGGATCTTATTTAATCATTTTCCATTTATACTAGTTTACTAGCTAATTCTAAATCTTCTTTAACTGTGATTTTAAAATTTAAGGGATTTCCTTTAATTAAATTATCTTTTTGCAACTTTAAATTTAATGAAGAAAATAAATCTGTTCCTTTGTTTTGTTTTAAGTTTCAAACTTTATAAAGAAATGTTTGTGGAGTTTGAACTAAATAAATATTGTTTCTATTTAAATAAACTGCTTTATCATAAAATTTAATAATAGAGTCATTAAGACTTATTATTGTGTTAGCATATTTATATTTTTTTGCAACTATAATGCTTTTATTGATTAAATCATTAGTTATAAAAATTCGATCACCATCTAGTGTGACAACCACATCATTTGGTTTAAGAATATTTGATAAGCATTGAATTCCAATACTTAATGATTCTTGGCGTGTTTTGTCGCTTCCACAAATAACCACCAATTTACTGTTTTTAATTTCTTGACTAAAATATTTTTCAATTGTTGATTTTTCTTTTTTATTTACAACTAAAATGGTTTTGTCGATGTTTTTGTTTTTTATACAAACATTTGGTACAAAAGAAAACAGCGGCTTTTTATTGAGTAAAGTTAAATTTTTAGAGGTTTTAGACTTAAATCTTTTGCCTTTACCAGCTAAAAGAACAACAGCTACAATCATTATTTTAAACCTTTTTGTTTAAGAACTAAATTTATTAAGTTTTGTAAAACCATCATCACTGTCATTGGTCCTACTCCACCTGGAACAGGTGTGATATGATTTACTTTGTCTTTAACATCTTCAAAATCTACATCACCACAAATTTTACGATCTTCTAATCTATTGATACCAACATCAATAACATCAGCTCCTTCTTTCACAAATTCTTTTGTGAAGAATTTAGGCTTGCCAATGGCTGCAACTAAAATATCTGCTTTTGAGCATATATTTTGTAAATTTTTTGTATGTGAATGGCAAATAGTTACTGTGGCATTTTCCAATAAAAATAAACCAGCGAGTGGTTTTCCAACGATATTACTTCTTCCTACTATAACTACATTTTTGCCATCTAATGTGATGTTTGTTCGCTTTAGTAATTCAATGACAGCCATTGGAGTACAGTTTTTTAAATCAATTTCATGCTTTTTAGCTGTTCACAACTTACCAACATTTCTAAGGGTGAAACAATCAACATCTTTTATTGGTTCAATTTCCTCTAAAATAGTTTCTTCATTGATATTCTTATTTAGAGGCAATTGAACTAAGATGCCATTGATTTCGTTGTCTTTATTTAGTTTTCTAATCTCTTCAATAAGTTGAGCTTCTGTAATCTCATCAGAAAATTTAAGCAACTTTGCATTACAATTAAGATCTTTACATAGTTTAATTTTATTATTTATATAAATATTACTAGCTGGATTGTCTCCAACTTGGACAATAGCTAAAGTTGGAACAATCCCATTTGAGCGTAGATTGTTTAACTTCTCTCTTATTTCTTCTTTGATAATATTAGCAATTTCTTTACCATTAATTAATTTCATAACTTACCATTTATAATACATAATATATTTAATAAGTATGAGTACAATTAGTAAATTTCTTATTGGTGAAGGTTTTGATATTCACAAATTGGTTAAAGTTAAAAATAACTTTATGGTTTTAGCTGACACTAAAATAAAATCAGATTACAAGATTAAAGCACATTCTGATGGTGATTTAGTAATGCATGCGATTGCAAACTCTGTATTAGGAGCGATTGCAAAAGGAGATATAGGTATTTATTTTTCAGATAACAATGATAAATGTAAGAACATAGATTCATCTCTAATCTTATTGTTTGCAATTTCTCAATTACCTAAGGGATATAAAATCAACAATATCGATTTAACAGTTATTTGCGATAAAGTTAAATTATCAAATTATCGTAAACAAATGATTGACAATTTAATTAATCTAACAAAATGTAAAAATATCAATGTTAAATTCACTAGATTTGAACAGGATAAGATGTTAATTGCTTGCAGATGTGTGACAAGCATAATTAAAAAATAGAGAGATTATAAACAAAAAAAGTATGGGTTAACCATACTTTTTTTGTTTACACAGAAATTATTACTTTTTGTTAATTTCTTCTTTTAATAGCTTGTTAGGACGAAGTTTAATTTTCTTAGTTGCAGGAATAGTAATAGTTTTTCCAGTAGCTGGACTAATACCTTTACGAGCTTTTCTGTCAACTACAACAACTTTTCCTAGACCGAAAAAGTTGAATTCTTTATTTTTCTTTAATTCAAGTGTAATGTATTGAGCCATTCAATCAACAATTGCACGAGCGTTAATTTTTGATATTTCACAAGCGCTAGAAATATCGTTAGTCATTTCTTTTAATGTTTTTGCCATTGTGTTTTCTCCTTATTTTTATTAATACATATATTATACATGTTTAATTAGAATTTAAATATTTTTTTAATTATCCAAAAATTACTAAAAATGTGTTTAAGCCCCACAATGTTCGCCTAATTTAGTTAAATTAGCTAATAATTTGGCTTAGATAATGTATCTCATTAAAAATGTGTAAATTTATTATTTCTCATTTATTAATGGTGTTTATACATCAATTAAAAATAAATTTA
>CADAXN010000011.1 GCA_902791895.1 uncultured Ureaplasma sp. | reverse complement strand
TGATTAATAAAATAATTATATATTTAGCTGAATAATAATCACTTCATTATCTTTTTTTTATTTTTTTAATGGATTTTTTAATCGATCTTTTAATTGATGAAGTTCTCTTAACGTCTTTTTCTCCATTATTCGATTTTTCCTCGATTTTATAAACTTTTACTAACTTTTCTTTATAATCATCAATTTTTCCTTTTAAAATTTCGAAAATTTCAATTGAATAATCATCTTTGGCATTTTTTCTTAATTCTTCCATTATCTTTTTCTGATTTTCTTCTTTCATGAATTTTATTATATTACAAGCTTTATTTATTTTATATTCATAAGAATCCTTATTTTCCAAATTTTTTTCATTATCATCAAATACGAATTTAGTAAGTGTAATAATCAATTTATTTAATCCTTTTTCGTTTAATTCTCTTTTTTTTATAATATATTCTTCTAAAGACATAATCTCATTAAATTGATTTTCTTCTTTTTCTATAGTTTTTGCTATATGATTCCTTCTCTGTTTTACATTTTTATCATAGTGAGATAGACCTTCAAATGGATTTTTACTTGCACATCCAATGTTTGTGAAATTATTAGCTATTTGGCTAATACCAAAACCACTACCACCGGCATCAACATTAATGTCAACATTGTTAGTTTTCGAATATGTTTTTGCATATTCTTCAACAAAAGGTTTTACACCACTAGAACCAACACACGAGATTATGGTTGAATGACTTCACGGAACTGCGAAGGCACAAACAAAACCTACTGCTGCCGCACCAACTAAAGTATATAAAGAAATTTTGAGTCATTTTTTCATATATTTTGTGGCTACTTATACGATATGCACATAAATTCTATGTAATGATAGATTACTACTTAGGAGTAGGAGTTGCTCAAAGATCATGAACTTTTGTCATATAATCTAATGCACCGGTTGAATCGATTGACTTAAAGTAATCACTTTGAGGCACTCCTTCTTTCCAAACAACTGTATATGCTAAATCTGTACTACTAGTTGCAGTAAATACATTAGCTGTATAAATCGTTTGTAAATAAGATAGCAAATCACGCATTGACTTTGCAGAATCATCGTTTCTAGCATATTCATCTTTAACAATGACTTTATTATCTTTTGTGTTAATTTTACTGTTTTCAGCTTCTGTTACATCGCCATCAGTTCATTTGTAATCAAACGGACGATATAATTCTTGATTTGGTCTTAATTTATCTTGATTAGCAGTAGCTAATGATTCAATATCAAGATAGAGAACTATACCAAAATCAACATCTTTATGTAATGGTTCAAAAAGTTCTAATGCTGTATAGAATGTTGATCCAACAAACGCATTTTCTTTTGAGTAATCAGAATGTGTTTGTTCAAAAAGTGGATTAGGTGAAAAGAATTGGTTTGAACTACGACTACACTCCGAACCAATGATTAACATATAGTTTCCACCATGAAAACTTTTATCTCCACACAATAAATTATCTAGACTGCGATTTACATCTACACAAGTGCTGAAACTATCACTGACTGTATCATCATTAAAAACAACTTGTTTTAGACTATTTGGATAAACAGGAGCACAACCTGTCATAGTTACTGCAGGAAGAATTATCGCACTTGAAGATAATGGCAATAAAAGTTTAAAAATCTTTTTCATTGTTATTACGTTTACGTTAATTATATATAATTTTATTGGATAATAATGAAAAAAACGAAAGTTATCAACAAGCCTAATCTACAAGCTCAAGCTAAACGAGATATTGATACAGAATCAATTAATCGTAAGAAATTTAATATTGACAAAAAGTATAAGCCACCTTTATACAAAAAACTTAGTTTTTTTGTAAGAACATATGGTTGTCAAGCCAATATTATTGATTCCCAATTTATCAATAGAATTTTAACAGAACTAGGTTTTAAACAAGCAAATGACATTAAAAAAGCAGATTTTGTTATTTTGAATACATGTGCAATTCGTCAAAATGCTGAAGACAAAGTCTATGGTGAAATAGGTTTCTTAGCAAAGCTAAAAAAAATTAACCCAAATTTTCGTTTGGGTATTTCTGGTTGCATGCCGCAACAAGAAATAACTGTCAATAAACTAAAAGAAGATAAAAAAGTTGATTTAATTTTCGGAGTTCATAATATTGACGAACTACCAAAGTATATTTATGAAATCTACAAAAATAACCATAAGATTATAAGCGTAAAATTCAAAAACGATCATTATTACAAAATGCTTCCTAGAAATATTGAAACAAAATTTAAAGCATTTGTAACAATTATGGATGGTTGTAACAAATTTTGCACTTATTGTATTGTTCCATACACTAGAGGTCAACAAATTAGTAGGCCAAAAGAAGATATCATTAACGAAATTAAATTGTTAATGAAACAAGGATGTAAAGAAGTTACACTAATCGGTCAAAATGTTAATGCTTATGGTATTGATTTTAAATCAAAAAAATATTTATTTAAAGACCTTTTGGAAGATGTAGCAAAATTGAAAATTCCACGAATTAGATTCTCTACAAGTAATCCTTGGAACTTTGATTTAGAGATTGTTGATGTAATGAAAAAGTATTCAAACATTATGCCTGCAATTCATTTACCAATTCAATCTGGTGATGAAGAAATTTTGCGTAAAATGAATCGTTCAATGAAAATCAATAATTACTATAAAATCATCGATTACATTCGTTCAAACATTAAAAACGTTGCAGTATCAACTGATTTAATTGTTGGTTTTCCAAATGAGACAACAGAACAATTTAACAACACATTAAAACTATATAAAAAGATTAAGTTCGATAACGCTTTCACTTTTATTTTTTCTAAAAGAGAAGGCACTCCAGCAGCTAAAATGGATGACAAAATTAAAAATATTACTAAACAAAAACGTTTAGCAAAATTGAATGAAGCTGTCAGAACTTATGCTAAAGAAAACAATAAAAAGTATTTACATTCTATTTTAGAAGTAATGGTTGATGGTATAAGCAAAAATGATAGTAGTAGGTTAACTGGATATTCACCACAACTTAAAGTTGTTAACTTTAATGGTAATGCCAAAGTTGGTGATATTGTAAAAGTAAAAATTACATCTGTTAATCGATTCTCTTTAATTGGCAAACAGATTGATTAATATACATCACTTCTTAAGTAATAATACATTGATAAACCGAACAAGATAAAGCTTACAATACATCAAAATAAACTTGTTTGAGTCTTTGCATAGTATAATGTTGTTTGATAATTGTAAATGGTTGTGACATCAAATCCTGGTTCATTGTAAATTTTTACAAATGTATGAGGAAACATAAAATAGTAATTTTCTGTATTATTAAACAAAGGCTTTCCATCTAAACCCATACCATAGTTGCTATAAGCAAACCTAATTTGGTTAATAGTTGTTGAAGAATTTGTTAACTGACCAGCACCACTATAAGCCAAGAAACATCTCAAAACAGTATTTAAGTCAATATTGATTAGACTAGTTGCAGTAGAATCATAAGGGTCAGTAATTTGAACTTGACAACTAAAACTATTGCTAAAAGCATTATCCATATTGGTGAAATAATCACTTACATTATTTGTAACTTGGCCAATTATTTGTGTTCAATAAATTAAAGCAAACTGCCTTACAAGACTATATTGAACTTTTGCAAAAGAACAATTAATGGTTGTTAAATTACTAATGTCAAAATCATATTTTTCAGCGTTATTTTTAATAAACTTATAACACATCTGTGTAAAATTAGTTTGAGTGTCTTGAGATTTACTTTTTTCATCAGTGTTTTTAATTGTATTGTAATTAGAATTACTTAAAATTTCATGAGTAATGGTTTTATAAATCTCTGCGTCAAATTCAGATAAATCGGCATTACCAACTTTTAGTAATTCGTTGTCAACAATATATGTTGTTGGTACAAAAGCAAATACTCTTGTTAGATTTGATACTCATGCAGTATGCGAACTTGCTCCAATAAATTTTAATCAAGTTAGTAATGAAGGATTAATACCTAGGAACATATAACCAAAACTATCATTTGAGGAATTAATGTTATTTTGAGAAAAAATTGAATCTTTTATTGGCATTAATAATGGATATGAATCAATATCAAAGTGTTCATAATTATCAATAAAATGTTTTAACAAAGTATTTTCTTGATTTGAAATTTTCGAAGTGTAATTAACACTACTACCAAATGCAGTAGTTTCTAATGTATTGTCAACATCATCTACATTAAATGATTTATAAAAATCAGTTAATTGTTTACAAATGTTCAAATATTGATATGTTCTATTTCCAATATCTGGATTTTCTTTATATGCTTCATATAAATCGGTAGCAGGTTGTGTATTGTAATATGTATAATTTTCAAATTGTGAATCATTAGTTTTTGAAGCGAAAGAATTTATTTTACCACCATATTTAGTTTCAATGTTATCTTTAGTGCTATTTAGAACTACAGAACCCATAATATCATAAACGCTTATAGCGATTGAAATCATTGTTACAGAGATAATAACTTGCAATTTATTATTTATTAATTAATGAGCCGATTAATAAAGGAACTTTGCTAAATACAATTCCACCAACATTATTGACAGGATCATATTGACCAAAACAATAGGTAAATAAAGCGATGATTACATATCCAAGACTGATAATTAAACCACCTAACACTATTCATATAAATTTAGAGATTAATATTTTTGTTCGCTGTAATGGTTTAGAATAAATAATCAGTTCCGTTCCATCTTCAATGTCGCTTCTAAAAGCATATACAACAAGCAGCGAACTTTTTACTGCATCATTTATGATAAATGTTGCTTGAATATTAATTACATCAAAATTTCATATTGATAGTGGTGAAACTTTAAGTATTAGTGGAATTAAAATAATAAGTACAAATGTAAATAGATAACTAATACCTACCGCACATCAAAGTGGAACTTTCGAAAATATAACTTTTGATAAATATCGAAAATAAGCAAGCATTCTATCTCTTTTTAATTTTCGTTAATTCTTTAATTGAAGCATTTAAGGCCTGAATGGCAGCTTTGTTAAATTTATATCAAGGAATAACTAAGTCTGCATTTGCTTTTTGTGGAGAAACAAATAAACGATACATTGGTCTTACAACATCTCTTCATTGTTGAATAATGTTTTCTGTTTCTCTTCCTCTTTGTTTTGTATCCCTCAAAAATCTTCTAATAAATCTTTCGTCATCAGGAGTATCAACAAAAATCTTAATTGCTGCTTTGTCGTTGATGTAGTTATCATATAATGATAAAATTCCTTCAAAGATTATCACATCAATATTTTTGACAGTATTGAATTGTTCACTTCGTTTTGAATTAACATAATCATAAATAGGAATTTTAACTTCTTTACGATTCAATAAGTTATTAATAGTTTCTCTAATTAGTTTCCAGTCAAATGAATTAGGGTGATCAAAATTAATATTTGTATGTAGCTTGTTTTGTTTTATTTCGCTTAAGTTCTTGATGTAAAAACTATCTAAACATAAATGTAACAATTTAAAGTTGTTTGGAAAAATTTTAGTGATTTCTTCTGTTACAGTTGTTTTACCACTTCCACTACCACCACAAACACATATTAAAACGACTGGTTTCTTTTTCATACCTACAACTTAACCTAATTATAAATTAATATTTATTGTTTTATCATCTAATCTAAAAGACTTTTTATTTAAATAAGATAAATGTTTGGAGTTCGTAGTAAAATTGAACTCAATTTTATATGCGCACAATGATTGGTGTTTATTTTTAGTTTGATTGCTAAATTTACTATTTGTATATTTTCTTTCTCCAACTAAAGGGAACCCGATGTAGTTCATATGTGCTCTAATTTGGTGTGTTCTTCCTGTTAAAAGGTTTATTTCAATAATGCTAGTGTTAGCGTCATGGGAAATCATTTTGTATTTTGTAATAATCTGTTTAGAATTATCACTGATTGGTTTTTTAGTGATTTTTACTAAATTATCATTACTATTTTTTGTTGAATATGCTATGAGAGTTGCACTTTTTGGGTCAATGATGCCATGTACTTTTGCAATATAATATTTATTGATTTCATGATTTTTCATTTTTTCGTTTAGTAAATCAAGAGTTGGACGATTTTTTGCAATCAAAACAATTCCGGCGGTGTTGCAATCTAAACGATTTACTAAACTAGGAACAAAAGTGTTTTCTAGTTTATGATCATATTGATTAGTTCTAATCAAGTAATTAATGACTTGATTAATTAAAGTGTTGACTTCACCATTGTTGTCAGTATGAACAACTAAACCTTTTGGTTTGTAAACTAACATGATGTTTGTATCTTCATAAACAATAGAAAAATCTTGTTTATTTTCTAAATTTAATTGTTGCTTTTTGTTCTCAAGAAGTTCATCATTAACAAACAATTTAATTTCGTCATTCAGTTGAACGCGGTAATCAAACTTAGCTTTTTTGTTATTTACTTTAACTTTTTTGTTTCTAATTGCTTTATAAATTTCTGATTTTTTAAAGTTAATAAAAGTTTTAGATAAGAAGTTATCCAAGCGTAAATTAACATCATTTTTATTTACTTTAATTATTTTCATTGCCCACTAGATAAGCGATAATAGCTGTTGCGTTTGATAAATTAAGCGAATCAACACGTTCATTTATAGGAATGTATATTGTTTTATCGCACAAGTTTAATTGATTTTGCTTTAATCCATTACCTTCATTACCAAATAAAACCGCAGAATGTTTGAAGTTAATTTTGCTAACTTTTTCAGCATTTTTATTAATTCCTGTTGCATAAACCTTGTATTGGTTTTTCTTTAACATATTGATTGCATTAATTAAGTTAGTTTCATAATAAACATTTATGTTTAATCCGTAACCCATAGAAGCCTGGATAACTTTGTAGTTGTAAAGATCAACACAATTATTTACTAATACAAGGTTATTGATTTTAAATGCTGCACAAGTCCTAAGTATTGAACCTAAATTACATGGATTTTGTATATGATCAAAAATAAAAACACTTTTAGTTAAATCGAGTTTGTTACTTGGTTTTGGTTTAATGAAAATCGCAATTAAACCATCACCATTTTCTTGATGAGATATATGATTGTAAACACGGCTGTCAACAATTACACAATTTTGGTATTTTTTGAATTTGTCAAAATATTTTGAATTTTTACAAACTATGATGTTTCTCAGTGAAAAATTTAAAGAAATTAAAGTTGATATAATTTTTTCACTTTGACAAACAAAAAGGTTTGTTGTATCTCTATATTTTTTATCACTAAATAATTTACCAACTGATTTAATAAGCTTATTAGAAGTTGATGTTACTATGTCCATTATTAGTTTTCCTTAATAATTGGTTTTTCATCCATTTCAGGTGGGATAGGTAAACCCATGTATTTAAGAATACTAGGTGCAATATTAGCTAGTTTTCCACCTTTTAATACTCTGAAATTACTGTCAGTTAGTATAAACCATACAGGATTTGTAGTATGTTTTGTAACAGGATTATTATTTTCGTCTAGCATACATTCAGCATTCCCGTGATCGCCAATAATAAACATAGTTACATCTTCGTTTTTACATTTTTCGTAAATTTTTCCTATCATTGTGTCAACTGTCTCTACAGCTTTAATGGCAGCTTCAAGATTTCCAGTATGACCAACCATGTCACAGTTAGCAAAATTTAGAACAGTTAAATCATATTTACCAATTGTTGGAATTAATGAATTAGCAATTTCATTTGCTGACATTTCAGGTTTTAAGTCATATGTTGCTACTTTTGGCGATGGGATTAAAATCTTCTTTTCATTCTTAAAAGTAATTTCTTTACCTCCGTCAAAGAAGAATGTAACATGTGCATATTTTTCAGTTTCAGCAATTCTCAATTGCGATAAATTGTTATATTCGATAACTTCTCCTAAAATATTTTTAATCTCTACTGGTAAAAAGGCAATAGCATTAGGATTCATACCTTCATATTTGCTCATTGTTACCATGTAAATATTCTTAAGTTGTACAGTTGGAGTAAAGTCATAATAAGAAGAACGGCAAATAAGATGTGTCATTTGCCTTGCTCGATCAGGACGAAAGTTAGCAAAAATGATAGCGTCATTATCGCTTAAAGCAATTTCATTTGTTTTATAATTTGCATTGATTGCTGGCACAATAAACTCATCACTTATATTATTGGCATATGATTTATTTACATAATCAACAAGGTTAGTAAATTTGTTTGTACCTTTGCCAATGATATTGTTGTATGCCAATTCAACACGGTCTCATCTTTTATCACGATCCATTGCATAATATCTTCCAGAAATTGTTGCAATCTTAGCATTTGCTTGGTTACATACTTTACTAAAATCTTCTAAATCTTTAACAAATGAATGTGGATCAACATCTCTTCCGTCTGCAAAAATATGAACGATTGGTTGTAATCCATTTTTAGCTGCTAGTTTGATTAATTCTGTTATATGTAAGTAACTTGAATGCACTCCACCATGAGAAACTAATCCCATAATGTGTAATTTTGAATTGTTTGTTTTAACGTGTTTAAAAGCATCAAGAAAAGCTTTATTCTTTTCGAACTGGTGTGTTTTAATTGCATTGTCAAT
Source organism: uncultured Ureaplasma sp. (assembly GCA_902791895.1). Taxonomy (GTDB): domain Bacteria; phylum Bacillota_I; class Bacilli_A; order Mycoplasmatales; family Mycoplasmoidaceae; genus Malacoplasma_A. The sequence goes on along the minus strand of CADAXN010000011.1, from coordinate 8,283 downwards.
TAATGCCAAACCTGTATAAACGATTCTTCCTGCTCCAATATTTAAATGTCCAACTTCACTATTACCCATTTGATTTTGTGGTAAACCCACGTATTCACTTGAAGCATTTATAAGTTCATGTGAGTATGTTTTCATTAAGTAATCAAGATTAGGGGTTTTTGCTAGATATATAGCGTTCCCATGATGAGTTGATGAATATCCATATCCATCTAATATTACTAATAAAACTTTTCTATTTTTCATAATTTGTAATTTATTATAAATTAATATTAAAAAAATATCCGCCTAGCGGATAAATTTAATTTTAAATTGTTAAATCTCTTTAATCTTAGCTACAAAATCTGGACCTAATTTTTCTTGAATTAAATTCATTCATTCAAGAAAAACCAACTGAATTTGAGCATCATGTGCTACAAAAAGCGACAAGGATTTAATTGGTTTTAATTTGACTGTGTTTTATTAACGATGCTCAATATCCCGAATCAACTATTTGAATCAATAATAAAAAATACATTGTTCCACGTGTTATTTTTGATGTCAATTATTTAAATGCTAATGCTTCACAAATTCGAATTTATATTGAAGATGGAATGATTGATTTAAATTACAAAATTTAGGATTGAAAGCTGATATTCGCAATCATTTAAACATTGTAAAACAAATTTTCACCAATATATAAGTTCTTATAACGGAACAATCAAAGTTAATAATAAAATTTATAAAATTGTCGATGCTTTATGTTGTTTTAATTTAATAAAACAGTTTGATAAAATTATCGTTTGTATAACTTATTTTTAGCAACAACTATACCAGCAAAAAATAGAGATATATAAATACTTTGAATATAAAATTCTCATGACTGTAATTTAATCATGACATTTATTAGGCTAAATGCCATTACTGAATTTACAATAAATCAACACATGTATTTCTGAAATGGATATATTCATTTTATTCAAAATGTAAAAAGCATAACGATGAATAAAATACTTATTAAATAACTAAAAAGTAATGAGTTTATAACAGCAAATAAACTTATTTGATGATTTATACTTACTACAAATGGCAAAGAAATTAGAGTACATAAAACACTTATTAATATTTGTCTTAGAAAGAAATTTTTAACATTTAATGAAAATACAAAAATAACACAGAAAGTGCATAAATATGAAAGGTTAAATCCCAGATTAGTGATAATATTAGGGCAAATTATGAGAGATAAAATTCCTGCGCATGCAGTTTTGTTATATCGATTAAATTTAGTCCAAAACAATAAATAGCCACATATTGTGCTTATTAATACTCTTGAAGTACTGATAGAAAAATTTAATAAATAGGTATAGAAGAATATAACCATTAAACCAAGAATTTCACTTAGTATTTTTGGTTTTTTGATCGTTTTGCGAATGATTCTTTGCAAAACGCTTAAATGAAATCCACCAATAACTATTAAATAAACAATAGATAGATTGATTATTATTTGATAAATCTTGTACGAATATTCATCTTTGTAATTAAAAATGAAGAGGTTGATAATGCTTTTGGTTTCTTCATCATAAGTATTAGTAATAAAATCCATTATTTTGTTTCGTACTGAAAAACAAAATATTTTGTTTATTCATTCAACAAAATGCTCAAAACAATTAAAATTACCTATTGCGAAACTCAATAATAATGGAATGAAGCTTATACAAAAATAGCAAATTAACTTTATAGGTTTAGTTTTATTAAATAAAACATAAATACCTGCAACTAGATATAAAAGAAAAAATCAAAAGCTGATTAAATAAGCAGCTAATATTGTATAGGTTAATATAAAAATTAATAGAAAATCAATTTCGACTTTCTTCTTGTTTGTCCTCACATATATAAATATGAAGAAATTTCAAAAAAAATAAAAATTATTTACTATTTTTATCCTTTTCTTTTTCTACTTCTACATATTTAATCACAGATTCGTCTTTGTGTTTTCTATAAGAATCAAAGATTGCATCTGATTGACGATTAACTTTATCTGCAGCCAATTTTTCAGATTTAAGTTCATTAATATATTGACTAGCATAAATTGATCTCTTCATTGCTTGTTTAACGATAGCATTAGATATTAAGAAGCTAACAACACCAACAACTATAAAAATAAATATTCTTAAAAGATATCACCAAATTACAGTATCTTCTCAATAATCTATTAATGCAGTAATTATAAAAGAAAACGAAGCTATACCTGCTGCAAAACTAAAAGGCAAAACATCTCAACTTGTTAATCTACATAATCTTAAAAAACATGGTAACAAGATACTTAGCGATAAAGCTGGTATTAAATACCCAAACAATAGCAGATTTAAGATAATGTTATTTGTTCTATTAAGAATTTGAATCGGATCAGGTAAATTTAAATATTGTTCAATTTCTGCTTCGGTTAATCCATACTTACTAAAATGCTCTAGCAATCAATCCTTATTAGCTAATGTAACTCTACCATGTCATAAAACGCCATTTTTTGCAACAATATAATCAACGTCTAAAAGGTCAAATTCACCAATTAAAAGAATAATTATTAAAAACAACAAAATAATTGACACAACAATCAATGTTATTTTTCAAGATTTAGTTTTTATTTCAAAATTTTTACCCATTATTAATAATCTCTTTCATTATTTTTGTGATATTAAATTTAATTTTCAAAACATTACTTTCTCATTGTTTTCAATTATTTTTATCTGTTGTAGTATCAGAAATAAATTTAATAATTGAAACTTTTGTTTTATTCTTATTTGCTACTTGTAAAATACTTGTCCCTTCCATATCAATAATGTCAATTGATTTATCGATATGAAAATTTTTCTTATTTTTACTAGTAATAAATGAATCACTTGTTGCTAGTTTAATATTTTCAATTATGTCTAAGTCAGTTCTTGATTTGATAATATTTTTGATTTTTAGATTCAATTTATCATTAGTTTCGTAAATTATGCTTTCGCCTGGAACTTGATTCATTCTATATTTAAATTCTGTAGCATCAACATCACAATATGATGCATATTTAACCATACACGCTTGGTTACATTTTACTTTTTTAGAAATACCACCAACTGTACCCATGTTAATAATGGAATCAACACCTAACTGATTAATCATAATACTTGTGGCATTTGCAGCATTGACCTTTCCAATTTGCGAAAACATCAAGAAATATTCATTATTACCTTTTTTTAAATAATGGTACATTTGATTATTAATTTTCTTAGTTTTTCATGCTATTTTTTTAGATTCAATTTCTTCTTCTAATGCAATGATAAATCCAATTCTCATATTAATACTTTCTTTTTATCTCACTATATAGTTTATCAAATCCTTTGTCTAAATCTTTTTTAACTAAGTTTAGGTAATAGATACGATTTGAAACATCTTCTTTTGTTCTACTAGGTTCAAGTTTGTCAGCACAATAAAGAATTTTTGCTAAAGTTGAACAATTATCATGGGGAATAACATGCTCACTAATCGCATTTAAAATAACTTTGTCTGTAACATTAAAGTGCTGTTTAACATACACAGCTGAAGCTAACCCGTGAAGTGTGTGAACTGTTGGATAATATTTCTTATTGTATTTTTTAACCAAAGATAAAACTTTTTGCTCGCTAAATTCTTTAGCAACATCGTGGTACATAGCCGCATAATATACTTGATTTAAATTATGGCATTTACAAGATTTAGCAATTTCTAATGCAGTATTTTTCACTCTAATAGTATGTTCAAAACGATAATCACTCATTAAATTTTTAACTTGTAATTCTGTGTATAATCTTTGCTCAAAAATATACTTAATAATTTTTGAATCAAGATATTTTTTATTAGGTTCAACCCTTAATTCATGACTTGAAATATCAATAGGTTTAATCTTAATTTCAATAAATTCACTTATAGGAACTTGAATTTTTTTATCACTGCGGCTTCCGACAACAAGTGTTACATTTTGTAAGATATACTGTCAATTTTCTCATTCCTTAAAGTCTTGTAAACGGTCAGAACCAATTAAAAAGAATAATTGATCATTTGGGTAAATTTTTCTAAAGTGTTCAATAGTTTTATAAGTATAAGAGATTTTGTTTTTAAAATTTTTAATTTCCCAGTCACTAACAGTGAGATTGCTAATACTAGAAAAAGCAATTTTGCACATTTCTAATCTTTGTTTATTAGTTGCGAAACTATTGTGTTCTTTTAAAGGCGGAACTGAATTAGGCATTATAATGATTAAATTCGGTTTAATTTTTTTAATTGCTAATTTTAGTAGATGAATATGACCCTTATGAACTGGGTCAAAACTTCCACCATAAATTAATATTCGTTTTCCTTTTAAGTTTTTTGTATTTCTTATCATATTCGTGTTTTAAATTGACCAATTTTAATATTTTTAAAACTGTGAATTACAACTTTAGTTGCATTTCTAATGAAAAACTGTCCGATTCCACTTATTTGAATGGTGGTTGGTTCATTGTTTAATTCAATAACATAATCAACAAAGTCATTATTGTTAGTTTTAATAATTGAATTTAACTTTTTCATGTTTAAATTAACTTTTTCAAGTGTTGATTTAGTCATGTTAATTCCTAATGATAGATAAAAAGTAACATCACATTTTTCATTAGGATATATCGTAATATAACCTAATTTATCAAAGATAAAGCTTTGATTATGCTTAACTAGAAAGTAAAATGATTTAGCTTTTTTAATGTTGTAAAGCTTATTAACATTCTCAGTATTTGCAATATGGTTTAAAATACTAGTTGATAGGTTGCTTCCTGGACAGTCAATAATACTATGCTTGTTTATCTTCACAACATTGTAATTAATTGTTGTGTTCAAATTATTGCTTACAATTAATTGTGTTTTGTAATTTAACTTATTTTGTTTCATCAAAGAGTTTATCAATGATGATTTTCCAGCATTAGTATCACCAATAAAATATTTCTTTTGTCTTAAAAGAGAATGTGAAATTAAATAGTTAATTTGATTAATGCCATAATTTAATTTTGTGCTTGTTAAAATTACTTTTGGATTTTTAACTTTTAATTCTTTTAATAGTGTAGTTAGATTGTTGAATAGTTTTTGATAATTAAATTTGTTAATGATTAAATCACATTTATTAAAGACAAAATAAATTGTTGGATAATTTTTATAGCGTTTAATTAACTCAATGTTAATGTTCAAAATATCAGTAATTAAAAAAATAATATCTTTTTCACTAACCTTTAAATTGGTGACTTTTTGATTTGCTATTTTTGCTGATTCTGTCGAATATGAGTTATTACCATAAGTTTTTAGTTTTCAGCAGCGCTGACAATAACCTAATTCAAAATTAGGAGAATAACTGATTGATTTTGGATTATGAGAAAGAATTTCTCCGCATCCCTTGCATTTGTGAATTTTATTTTTGGTCATTATCATCTACATCAAACAAACTTGTTGGAAAATCTTCTTGTTTCTCATTATTTGCTTCTGCTACTGGTTTGGTTGGAGCAATAGGAACAACATGTAGTTGTGAGTCTTCTTCAAAATAATTGTGGTTAAAATTAAAGACATTTGCATAAACGATTTTTGATGATGTAACTTTGCTTACTCGAGTATCACGATCTCCTAAAGGAACATTAGCAGAATCAATGAATTTTAATTGTTTTGATTCATCTACGTACTGAATTAAATCATTTTTCTTAGTAATATGTACACTAGAAATCATTGAAACATTTGATTTAGGTTGATTTACTAAACTTACACCTTTACTTGGACGATTTAAAATTGGAACATCTTCTAAATGGATACGTTTCATTCCGTTAGGTGAAACAAACAAAATAGAATCATACTTATTGGAATTCAAATAACCATAAATACCAATAATAGTTGTATCTGCAGACATATTCATAGCTTTTACTCCGCTCGCATTTCTTGAAACTAAAGAAATTTGGTTTTGCTTAGTTGCATATCCATAGCCTAAATTATTTATTATTCCAATATTGATATCCATAGTATCATTTGGTAAAACAATACAACCAACTAATTTATCATCATTTAATTGCATAACTTTTGAAACTTTTGTTAGTTTAGAAATTCCCAAATCTTTAACTAAAGTACGCTTAATCATTCCTTTAGATGTAACTAAAACTAAACATCTAGGATCATTAATGTTATTATCAAAATTAAAACCACTAATAATTTTTTCTTCAGCAGATAAATTAACGATGTTGTTAATGTGAACACCAATGTCCTTTCATTTAACTTGCTCAATTTTATAAGTTGGTATACTTACAAAATTACCAAGAGATGTAATTAGAATAGTCTTATCTCTTTGACTAGAAATAAATTGGCAAACTGGTAAATCACCATCTTTAATATTAATTGTTTGATATTCAATGTTTGAATATGTTTGTTGAGAAAGCGATTTTAAATAGCCATCACGTGTGCATAGAATAACCATTTTTTTGTTATCAATAGTATCGCTTTCATCAATTTGAATTTTTTCATCTTCAGAAGAAATTTTGCTTTTTCTTTGATATCCAAAAATTTTCTTGTAATCTCTTAATTTGCTTTTTAGGTAATTATTACGATATTGTTCGTTTTCAATTAGCAATTTAAATTGTTCAATTGCGGTATTTAATTCTTTAAGTTCTTCGTCCAATGAAGTTACATCAGTATTTGATAAACGATATAAACGTAAGTTTACAATTGCTTCGGCTTGAACATTTGTAAAAGACAAATGATCCATGATTTTTTGTTTAGCTTCGTCTTTGTTTTTAGCATGACGAATAAGCTCAACAACATCATCAATGATTTTAATTGCTTTAATTAAACCTTCAACTATTTCTTTACGTTTTAATGATTTGTCTAAATCGTATTTACTAGCAGCAACAATTACTTCATTAGCATGAGCAATAAAAGCATCTAATGCTTGAAGGATTGAAAATTGAACTGGTTTGTGATTACTTATAGCTACCATATTCATAGTATAAGAAACTTGCAATTGTGTTTCTTTATATATCATGTTTTTAATGAATTCAAAATTCTTTGAATTAGATAATTCTAAAACAATACGAATACCACTCTTATCTGTTTCATCTCTTACTTCGTTAATATGCAATACATCATATTTTTCTCTTAATTCGTCTAATTGACGAACAATTACTGATTTATTAGTTTCATAAGGAATAGAAGTAATAACAGCTGTTTTGGCATTCAATAATTCAATTTCCCCACGAATATTTATTTTCCCTTTTCCTTTAGTGTATGCATCAACTATGCCTTGTTGATTTAAAATTATTCCACCAGTTGGAAAATCAGGGCCAGGCATAACATTTAAAATGGATTTTAAATAGCAGTTGGGTGAATCAATTCTTGTCATAATTGCTTCGATAACTTCACTTGGATTAAAAGTTGGAATGTTTGTTGCATATCCTGCAGCAATACCATTAGCTCCATTAATTAATAAGTTTGGTAATAAAGTCGGAAGAACAACTGGTTCTTGCTCACTATCATCAAAATTATTAACAAATTCAACAGTGTTTTTTTCTAAATCTTGAATTAGTGTTTGACCAAATCTTGAAAGACGACACTCAGTATAACGCATAGCAGCAGCACTATCACCGTCGATAGAACCATTGTTTCCATGCATGTCAATTAGAGTGATATTATTCTTTCATGACTGACTCATTCTTACCATAGCTTCATAAATTGATGAATCACCATGTGGGTGATATTTACCAATTACTTCACCTACGGTTCTAGCAGATTTTTTGTGTGGTTGATCAAAGAATAAACGTAGATTATTCATCGCATAAATAATTCTTCGTTGCACGGGTTTTAATCCATCACGAATGTCTGGTAATGCACGATCTTGAATAATGTATTTGGCATATTTACCAAAATCATCAGACATGACATTCTCAAGTGTTAAGTTTAAATATTCTTTTTTATCATTACTCATAATCTTAAATGCTTTTTCCTTAAATTATTGTTGGTCTAAAAGATTAAAATCTACATTTTCATCAATTCATTTTTTTCTAGCTGAAGCATTATCGCCCATTAGGATAGAAACTTGTTTTTCAGCTAATGCTGCATCTTCAATAGTTACTCTAATAAACTTACGGTTTTTAGGGTCCATTGTAGTTTCTCATAATTGATCAGCATTCATTTCACCAAGACCTTTATATCTTTGAACTTCGTAAGATTTAAATTGTTTTTTGTTTTTAGCAAGTTCTTCTTCATCCCAAGCATAAAGAATTTTTCTTGTTGCTT
>CADAXN010000010.1 GCA_902791895.1 uncultured Ureaplasma sp. | reverse complement strand
ATTTTGAGACAATTACACAAGAAGAGATAGATAAACAAATTAATAAAATCAATGAGATTTATCGTGAAACTTTAGGATACTATTCAGCAAAAGAAAGATTTAATGAATTAAGTTTAATTAATTGGGCACTTTAAACTATACTTCGCAGTTGGGTTATTCTTCTTAATTAGATGATTAGTGATGAGATAAAGTACCTTTACTTAATATCCATTTTAAGTAATCTATTTAATTCAACACTATATTCAAGCGGAAGCTCATTAGCAAAGTCTTCAATAAAACCTAAAACCAAAAGTTGCTTAGCAGTAACTAAATCAATACCACGTGATTGTAAATAGAATAATTTTTGATTATCTAGATCTGTTACTTTAGCTTCGTGCTTCAAAACTGAAGATTTGCTAAAAACTTTTTCAGTTGGGTAAGTATCACTTTTAGAAATTTTATCAAGAATTAAAGTATCACAAACCACTTCACTATTGGAGTTAATGGCGCTTTTTGATATTTGAACAAGCCCACGATATGTAGCATTACCACCACTATGTGCAATAGATTTGGAGATAATTTGCGATCTAGTGTTTTTTCCAACATGAATCATTTTTGCACCTGCGTCTTGGATAACGCCTTCGTGAGAAACAGCAATTGAAATACATTTTGCTTTTGAATTGTCACCCTTTAAAATAGTGGCAGGATATTTCATGTTCAATTTACTTCCTAAATTTCCATCAATTCACTCCATGATGCCATTTTCTTCAACTACTGCTCTTTTAGTTACCAAATTCAAAACATTGTCTGATCAGTTTTGAATTGTTGAATAACGGCAATGTGCATTTTTACCAATAAAAATTTCAACTACTGCAGCATGTAAATTGTTTTTATCATATATAGGTGCAGTGCATCCTTCGTTGTAATGTACGTAGGCACCGTCATCAACAATGATTAAAGTTCTTTCAAATTGACCAACAGATTTTGTATTAATACGGAAATAAGCTGATAATGGTTGGTCTAATTTTACACCCTTTGGCACATATAAAAATGTACCACCTGATCAAACAGCAGTATTTAATGCAGCATATTTATTATCACTAAATGGAACTAATTTTCCAAAATATTTTTTAACCAAACTTGGGTGTTCAGTAATTGCTGTTTCAATGTTAGTAAAAATAACTTTTTTCTTCTTAAGGTCATCTTTAAGTTGATGATAAACAGTATCTGAATCATATTGGCTATTAACTCCTGAGAAATACTTAGCTTCATTTTCAGGCACATTTAATTCTTCAAATTGTTTTTTAATTTTTTCAGGAACTTCATCTCATGATGTTTTGTAATATTCACTACCGATTGATGAAGCATAATAAATATATTCATTGAAATTAATGAAGCTTAAATCAGGACCCCATTTTGGATTTTTAAGTTTAAGAAAAACTTTATAAGCATTTAGTCTTATATTTAACATTCATTCAGGTTCGTTTTTTAGTGCTGAAATTTTTTTAATTACTTTAGCACTTAAACCTTTTTCTAGAATTATTTTATTTTCCTTTTTTGTTTTCATATTTTTCCAATGCCTTTAAAATGGCATTAATTCCAATTTTAGCACAATTAATACGGTTTGCTTGACGGTTAACATTTTCATATGAATATAATTCACCTAACAATTCTTCATCATAGGGTTTCTTGTCAATCATACTTAAATAATTTGAAATTATTTTTTTGGCTTCATCAATTGTTTTGTTCCGTAATAAATTACACATAATATCAGTTGCTGAAGTACTAATTGCACAACCGACACCAGAAAATTTAACATCTTTTATGACGTTATTAAGAACTTTAATATAAGCAGTCAAATTGTCTATACAAGAAGCACTAGATATGTTACATTCAACATAACCTTTAAGTTTGCTGCTATTTCCATTATTACCCAAATGATGTTTAGGGTTCTCATAATGATCTAAAATGATAGCTCTAATTATTTCGGGGTCTTTATTAGGCGATGACATTATCTAATTCAGCTCCTTTTTTGTAATTCTTTAAAACTTTTATAAGGTAGTCAATATCTGCTTTTGTGTTATATATATACAAAGAAGCTCTGACAGCCTCATTAATTTTCGTAGATATGTTTGAAGCTTTAGCACAAGACAAACCAGCTCTAACAATAATTTTATTTTGTCCTAAATAGTTAGCTAAATCTTGTGACGATACCCCTTTGATATTAAAAAACAATATTGGTGTTTTTGAATCTCTTGTATAGTATTCAAAATTTTTTATTGAAGAAGATTTCCTATCAAAATATTCTTTTAATTCACGATCATGATTTTCAATATTATCTCACCCGATTTTATTTAAGTATTTTATAGCTTCTCCAAAACCAATAATTCCGGCTGTGTTTGGTGTTCCACCTTCAAATTTATCGACTCCAGAAGCAAAAGTAAACTCATTAGTTTTTGGTAAAACCAAAGCATTCATTCCACCACCTAATTTTAAAGGCTCAAGTTTTTCAATCCACTTTTTATTCATGAAACACACACCAACACCTGTTGGACCCAACATTTTATGAGCACTAAAAACCATAAAGTCAACATCTGTGTTTTTCAAGTTATGTTTTAAGTGAGGAACAGATTGTGTTGCATCAACAACGACAATAATGTTAGGATTTATTTTTTTAATTTTTTTTGTTAAAGAAACACAATCGATGTAGTAACCCAAGATATTGCTAACATCACAAAAAGTAACAATTTTAGTTTTTTTAGTAATAGCTTTAAGAATATCTTTTTCATTTGGTATCTTATTTTTACCAACTCAAACAATTTTACTTTTTGTTTGTTTGCTTAATCTAAATCAAGGAAGCAAATTAGAAGTGTGTTCTGCGTATGTTAGAATGATTTCATCATTGTTTTTAACAAACTTTGTTAAACCTAATGAAATTAGATTTAAAGATTCAGTAGCACCAGAAGTAAAAATAATTTCTTCAGGAATTCTACCAACAAAACTAGCTAAAAGTTCTCTGCTTTCCTTGATTAAGCCGTGTGTTTTATAAGCAAAAAGTGAATCATTATTGTGAGGGCTACAACCAAACACTTCATAGTATTCGTTTTCTTTCTTTAAAACACATTTAGGTTTTAAACTTGTAGCTGACGAATCCAAATAATGTCACCCTCTATTATTTTTAAATCAAGGGAAATCTTTACGAATATTCATAATTTGTTTATCTGTCATATTAACTATTTTCCAACATCTTACTAATTTGTTTTTTTACTGTTTTGTAAATATCGATTTTATGTTTTTTACTATTATAGTAAGTATTTTTCAAAATACTTATTTCATTTTCTATTAAAATATTCACTGCTTGTTTATAACTGAATCCTCTTGTTTGTAAATAGAAAATATTTTCCTTATTTATATAACTAACATTTAAACTATGTGATGCGTTGATTTGGTTGTTATCAATTATCAATGATGGTATAGCTGTTATACTTGCATCATCTGCAAATAAAAATCCATTTATTTCCTGATTTGTAATAACACGATATTCGTTTTTTGTTATAGTAGCTTGGACATCAATATTACAACTGCTCTTTTTTGATGCAAAAACTTTAGAATATAAAAAAGTTTTAGAATCAGAATCATGATTTAATGTGATTTTAAAATTATGGTTTGATTTTTGAATCAAATCAATTAAGTAAACTTTTAATTCGCAATTTTTACTAACAAAAAAATTAAGATTTTGGTCTAAATTTTGTTTATTAAACGAAACAAAAACTAGAGTTGAATTCTTGTCGATTTTAAAATTCGAATTCTTTATTTTTGATTCACTATCAAACACAAATAGTTTTTTACTAGAATTTGTATGGATCAATTGCTTTTTTGTCTTTGTTTTTTTCATAATCTTTGTAACCGTTTTTTACGATTTCATTAATGATTTCTAGTCCACCAATTTTTTGAATAGTATTATTTGCTAAAAGAACAACTTTATTTGGTTTAATATTCTGAAAAATATTAAGGTCATGTGAAATCATAATAGTAATTTTTGAATTTCTACCATCTTTAACATATTTTTCAACCAGCTTGATTGCATCAACATCTAACCCTGCATCTAATTCATCTAAAAGTAAAACTTTTGAATTTAACAATTGTGATTGGATAATTTCGTTCTTTTTCTTTTGGCCTCCTGAAAAGCCGACGTTTACAGAATGTGAAAGTAGCGACTTATCAAGTGATACACTTTCAAATAAATCATTGATCTTTTTATAATTTTCATAAAACGAAGCCTTTGGATTGTTAATTTTAATAATATTTTTCAAAAATTCTAACATTGGGACACCATCAAGTTGAGGAGGATTTTGGTCCACATAGAAAATGCCAAGACGTGCAATCTTGTCAGTTTCCGTATTTTTGATAGATGTTTTATTATAAAAAACATCACCTTTGGTAATTTTAGTTGCGTAGTGATTAACTAAACTCTTTAAAAACGTTGATTTACCAGCACCATTTGGTCCGATTAAAGCAACAACATCGCCACTTTCCAATTCCAAAGAAATATTATTCAGAATGGTTTTTGAATCTATCTGAACTTCCAATTTCTTAATTGATAATTTATTTTTCATACACTTAAGTATATATATAATAAATACTATTATGAAAAAGAAAATGTCAAAATTTGTTACTACAATGTCCATTGGTGGGGCACTTTGCATTGCAATTCCACTTGTAACCTCATGTTCTTCTGATGATGATTTACACATTGTAACTAGAGGAAACGGTTCTGTCTTTGCTTCTTACGGCGATAATTTTAATGTTACATTTAACCAAGAAATTATTGATGCTTTAAATGACAATGCATCATTTTCAGCATTTAAAAAGCAATATGCAGATCAATTACTTTACAACTTCTACAAGAAGATTGCTGATTCAGGAAAAGTTCAATCATATAAAGATAATTGAACAACTTGAACTAATGATATAGATGAGGACTATAAAGATAAAGTTCAAAACGCAAAAGATAAACATCGTTCAAATTGGGAATTTTATTTCCAAAATGAGACATTAGATCCTGTTGGTGGTACAGAAGATGCATGAAAATATAACCAAATGTGTTCTAAAATCCGCAGTGATTTGAAAACAAAAATATTGGAACAAAATTATATTGCTTACTCTTCAAATGGCACATATGGTGTTAATAACACTTTGTCGTCTTACACTAAAGAAATATTCTTTAATAACCCAGACGAGTGAAGAAAAATTAACTTCTACGCATATAACAACCCAAACTACAACCCTAACAGCAGTTTAGACGACATTTATGCAACAATTCAAAAACAAGCTTTTGAAATGTGAACACAGAAGGCTCATCCTTTCTCAGTTTCAATGTGTTTATGAAAATATGCTGCTCCTGCTCAAGGCATTTTCTCAATTTACTCTAGTAAGATTCAACCACCTAGTGGAACAAATGATGACCCAACTGTAGGATATGCTTACCCAGCATTCCCTGAATATGATGGAACAACAGTATCTGCAAATAGCAAATTTTATTATGCAATTAAGAAGTTATTCTTAGGTGTTAATACTAAGTACGGTTTAGTTGATCATTCAGGATTTAGTAATATTCCTAATACAACTTCTTATACAGATGATAGCGCTACACAGATCATTATCAATGCAGCAGACTTTTCTGGTTTAGACGCTGTATTTGGTGGTGGAGCTGTTAACTTGTGATCTCAATATAGTGGTAATACTGCACAAGTATCTAATAAGATTCTTAGGTATGATATTAAAGATCTTTTAGCTGATGCTAGCAAAGAAACTTCAACTGATATTTTAAGAAATTTCTTTTTCCGTTCAAATGATCAAAGATTATTTGATACATCAGGAAATTTAACTGCTTTGGGTGCTGCACTTGCTGCATGTGAAAACAAAATTGATTTGGGTGCAATTTACCAATCTAAGGGAACACCAGGAGTATTGGCTAATGGACAATCAAGCGATGATTTCCACAGTTTAATTTTTGCTAACAATTCTCCTTTATTCTTTGACTACTATGGTAATGATACCACTGAAGGTGGAGTTCAATGAGTTGTGCCAGCATTACGATTATATGATGGTAACAAACCATTGCCATACTTGTTGATTAGAGACGAAATTGATAATGGTGGAGTTCACATCATTGGTTTGAATGGTGCTTCATACTATGATAACGGTACTGAACAACAAGGATATTTAGGAAAACCAGCTAGCGAAGATAATGATCAAACTGATCCTTACTCTCAAGGAAGAGAAAATATTTTGTTAAAAGCACAATATTTATATGAGTCAACATACACTTCAACATCTATCGATATTCAATCTAAGATTAAAGATTTCTTACAAGATGATGATAGCTTGAGCAATGTTATTATTGCTATGGCTAAAAACCAAGTTCGTCGTGCTAATAATGAACAAGAAATTATTTTTAGTGACGAAGGTTTATTAGATGGTATTGATGCTAACAAGTTCTACCAATTAATCTCTACTGGTTATGATTACTTCTTAACACAATCTACAATTTCAGCAATTGATTCAGAAAATAAACGTCTATTCAATACAAAATTTGGTAATGTAACAAACTCTGTATTATCTCGTTCTGAATCTTTAGCAAAGATGACATCTACAAACTATACAAATGGCATGGCAACTCCATATCCATTTGCATTCATTCAAGCTAATGTTACTGACCGTACTAAGACTGTTGGTTATGTTTCTTCTTTATCATCTTATGATATTAACCGTATCATGGCTTGACAAAAAGGTTCACTATATACAAACACTTTAGCAAATGATGTTTGAGATAAATATGAAATTACTTTTAATGAAGCACAACAATCTAGAGCTGCATATGAAGTTATCACTACTGATTTAACTAGTGGTATTACTCCAAATATTCAAACTTCTGGTATGGGTGCACGTAGTGAACACATTTTTAATGAATGAAAGAAAGAAAATGCTTTATCTACAGCAATCTATGCAACATTAAATAGCTTCGGTGCATCTAACTCATTCTCAAATAACGCTAAGATTAAAGCGATGAAAGCTTACATTAGTGGCAATGGTGGAATTGTTTCTGACTTTGACTTATTTAATGGTTATGCAACACTTAAAGATAGTAATTTAAAATCTGCATTTATTTCACAATACATTTCTTCTCAAATTGTAGGTTCTAACAACCCAATGTCAATGTTAGAAGCAATGGGTTCAATAACTTCAGTTGACGATTATGCTAACTTCTTAGAAGTAGCTTTCAAAGACAATATGAGTAGATCTTATAGTGATATTGATTTTAGTTCTACTATGTGCGATTACTTGCAAATTTTAGATGCTATTCAATACCTAGTAAAAGATGATTATGCTAACTTAATTTACCACTTGTCTAATAATGTTATTAGATATGGTGATGAAGCTGATCTAGTTTGAGTTTCTAAAGAAAATATTAGTTGTGCTCCTACATATGAAACTGACCAAGCAAGTATTGCTGATGAAATTTCTGCAAGTTTCAACTTCAAGAGTAATTACTATGGACAATATTCTAACACTTACTTTAACAACGGTGGTGATAATGATACTCCAAGCAATTTCTCTACAAACGATGCATATTATAAGTTTGCACCAATTCCAAATGGAGGTGGTTGAACACAAGCAATGGGATTTGCTGGATTAGTAACTTCTTCTAGTACAACTTCACCAATTACTACAAACATCAGTAACCAAATTTTCAAAAACGCTTACTATACTAAACGTGATAGTACTGGACAAACTTCTGGTGGATGGTATAAATATGGTGATTTAGATACATTGAAGAAAAAAATTGAATTATGTTCTGGTCTTAAAGATGTAACAGATTTAGCTAATAATTTAGCTGAAGCTAACTCTGATCCAGATTTCACAAACAATGTTAAATCCATTGTAAACAGATCATTCTATAGTGATGGCGATCCTGAAGTAGCAGCAGGAACTGCTAAAGTAGGTGAGCCTATTTCAGTACCGGTATTAAGAGCTAGATTAGCTGGAACTGATCAAATGTATAAAGATATCAATTGAGGATTAGAAACATATTGTAATCATCACACTGAACTTGTTAAGAGTATGTTCAAACGATTTGGAGACAGCGCTTCTGTAGCTGAAGTATGTGATGGTGATGATGTTCAAAACATTGTTCACACTATTAAAGTTAGTGATGATGCCGCAAGTAATGATTTTGCAAGAGTAATGGTTATCCAACTGAATAGTAATGATGTTTCTTCATACGATGGCTTAATAAGTGCATTAGGTGGTAAAAATAGCGATGAAGCTAAAACATTATTAAATATGATTGCTGTTCAATATGCTTTGACTTCATCAATTAAAACAAAAGCACTTCATGATGTAGTCAACGTCATCTTCAAAAAAGACAAATTAACTGTATTTGATCGTAGATTCAATGATCAATTAGGTCAATCTTGAGTTAAAGATTGAAAACCATCTAACTAATTACATTTCATAAGTTTTGCTTTATTTATGTTAAAATATTAAAGCTATTACAACATTAGTGGCAAATCGTGTCAGGGTAGAAATACAGCAGCACTACGCATTAGCTATTGTGTGTAATAGCTTTTTATTTTATCTACGATAATACATGAATTCTATAATATAGGTATATGATTTAGTTTATACCATTGGAGGTAAATTATGGTTAGAATCGCTGTTATTGTGGCGAATAAATCTGAAGATGTTGAGACAGTTGTTCCTGTAGACATTTGACGTCGTGCTGGAATTATTGTTAAACTAATTTCAATTGAAAAGAAAAAGAATGTTATTTTAGCTCACGGCACAAAAATTTCTTGTGATGAAATTTTAGCTAAAGAAAATTTATCTAAATATAATGCAATATATCTACCGGGCGGTGAAGGACATTTAAGATTTAATGATGTTGATTCTCCTAGATTAATTTCATTCTTAAATAAATATGGTAAAAACCCTAAAATTGTATTTATGGCAATGTGTGCCGCTCCAGAAGTATTTGGAGGTCTTGGAATGCTAAATTCCGTTAAATTTACATGTTATCCAGGATACGAGAAAAATTTTAAGAAAACTTATGAAAATAAAGACGTTGTAGTTGACAAAAACTTTATAACTGCAAAATCATTAGCTTATACAATTCCGTTCGCTTTAGCTGGAGTTAACAAACTTCTAAAAAAAGCAGCTGCTGAAAAAGTAGCAAAAGAGATTTGCTATACAGGCAAAATTATTTAATTTTTAATAGTGAGAAATAAATATGAATTTTAGCGTTAGATGAAAAGACTGCCACAAATCCGATGCAGTTGAAAATTACTTACAGGAAAAAATGTCTAAATTTTTCGATTTCAACTTTGTTCAAGACAATCTTAAAGCTGAAATTGTTTTCTATCCAAAAACAAAAGAATACACAGTAAGAATCAATATTTCTGTTCCAACTAAAGGTGTAATTCGTGCCGAAGATAAAAGTTATGATGTTATAACTTCAATTAATGAATGTTGTAACAAAATTATTGACCAACTTCGTCGTGTTAAGACTCAATTTAAAGATAAAGGTTAATCTGTAAAATCGACCATTTCATATTTAAATACCAACAAATACATATGTATTTTTGGTATTTTTTTTATACTATTCAAATAAAAATAATATATTCTATATATAATAATTACAGTTAAAAAAAGTGGAGAAAATATGAGTGATACAAGTTTAATTAAGAAACTGAGAGAAATGACACAAGCAGGTGTCATGGATGTTATGAAGGCTTTAAAAGAAGCTAATAATGATCTAGATAAAGCAGCTCAATGATTAAGAGAAAAAGGTATTGTTAAAGCCGCTAAGAAATCAACAGCAACAGTTACTGAAGGTATAGTTAAAACTATAGTTAATGGTAACTATGCTGCAATTATTGAAGTTAACTGTCAAACAGATTTTGTAGCTAATGGTGGAGATTTCAAAAATTTAGTTAATGAAATTGTTGTAGCTGTGCGTGCTGACAAACCAACAAATATCGATGAATTAAACAAATTAAAAATATCTAATAATTCAACAATTGCTGATTCTTGTGTACAATTAACAGCAACAATTGGTGAAAAGATTTGTGTTCGTCGTATCAGCATTATTAATAAGAAAGAAGACCAAGCTTTCGTTACTTATGAACACTTTAACGGTAAGATTGCAACAATCTTATTAATTGACAATTCTGCTTTAGAAGAATTAGGAAAATCAATTGCAATGCATATTGCAGCTCTAAATCCTCGCTTCTTGTCAATAGCAAATGCTGATCCTGAATGAGTAGCTAAAGAAACTGAAATTGTTAAAAAGCAAACTCTAGCTGAAGGAAAACCAGCTGATCGTGTAGATATGATTGTTAAAGGTAGAATCCAAAAAGCATTAGCTGAAACATGTTTAGAAGAACAACAATTTATTAAAGACCCAACTGTGAGAATTAAAGATCTTCTAAAACAAAATAAACTAGCATTAATTGACTTTGTACGTTATGAAGTTGGTGAAGGTGTTGAAAAGAAAGTTCAAAATTTTGCTGATGAAGTAGCACAACAAATGGCAAAATAATAAATTATGATCAAAATCAAAAAACAAACCATATTAATCAAAATTAGTGGCGAATCTTTAAAAAGTAAAGATTCAATAATTAGTAAAACACAAATTCAAGATTTGTGTAATCAAATAAAGAAAATTCACAAGTTATATAACATTGGAATTGTTCTTGGTGGTGGAAATATTGTCAGAGGAGCTAATACAAACAATAATTTGTTGTCGAGAACTTCTGCTGACATTATGGGTATGTTAGCTACTGAAATTAATTCATTAGCATTAAGAGATGCATTAGAAGCTAATGGTTTAGACGTTTGCTTGTATTCATTAATTTACATACCAACAGTAGCAAGACCATACGATATTTTCGCAGCAAGAAAAGATATTGCTAAAGGTAACATTGTTATTTTTGCTGGTGGTACTGGTAACCCTTACTTTACTACTGACTCTGGAGTTGCTTTGAGAGCACTAGAAATTGATGCTTCATTTATTCTTATGGGTAAGAATGATGCTGATGGTATTTATGATAGCGATCCAAATAAAAACGCAAAAGCTAAACGTTTTTCAAAAATTTCATACGATCAAATAATTGATAATCGTTTACATGCAATGGATATTACTGCTGCTTCACTTTTAAGTGAAAGTAGTGTTAAAATCATTGTTTTCAATGCCAAACAAAAAGATTGTTTCTTAAAAGCATTACAAAGTAACATACTAACAACCATCATTTCTAAGAAAGAAGGAAAGAGATAATATGGAATGATCAACATATCAAAAAGAATTTGAAACTAAAGCTAATAATGTAATTAACTGAGTTAATTCTGAATATAACTTAATCCGTTCTGGGAGAATTGGTGTATCAATCTTTGATAAAGTACGTGTTATGGCTTATGGCGAAGAAATACAACTTAATCAAATAGCTAACATTCAAATTGTTAGTGCAACACAAGCTCTAATAAAACCTTATGATCGTAGTCAAATTCCTGATATTTTAAAAGGTATAGCAAAAGCTAATTTTAATGTTAACCCAATCGCTAATCCTGACTCTGTTCGTATTAATTTTCCTGCACAAACTGAAGAAAATAGAAGAGAAAATGTTAAAAAAGCGAAACAAATATTAGAACAAGGCAAGATTAAAATTCGTGATGTTCGTAAAGATATTCAATCAAGTTATAAAAAACTTGACAACGTTAGCGAAGACTTATTGCATTATTTCGAAGATGAATTAAATAATATCACTAAGAAATATAATTCTCAACTTGAAAATCTATTTGCACAAAAAGAAAAAGAATTAATGACCATATAAACAATGGCAGCGACAACAGCATCTACAACTCATAAAATAAATAAAAAAACTAGAAGACACAATAGCAATTTTTCCCAAAGAGCAAAATCTTCTGTATTTATTGTTTTATATTTCGCAATTTTAATAGTTTTAGCTATTTTCGCTGATCCTAAAAGTCGGGTTATTCCATCATTTCAAGATAATCACTTAATCCCTTTTGGATTTTTTGTTCTTGCATTTGCATTAACTATTTGAGTCAATTACCTAATCGCGAAAGAAATAAATAATTGTTTTATTAAGTATCGTAAGACACATAATGATGTTATTCTATTTCTAATGCTAGTAATTTGTCAAACGGTTTCAATATGAGTAGTTCCATTTTCTGAGACAACTTATAATATTTTGCATTGAAGCATTTTTACTACCCAAATAATATTTATTTCTTGTTTAGGCGTTTCTTTGTTTCTATTACTTATATTCTCAATCATCTACTTTAAACTTAACCACATAAAAACAACAAAGAACGTTTGACTTGGGACGTTAGCGATTATCATTGTGACTTTATTATTTGTTAGTGTTTACTATTTAATTGCTAGCAAATGTTGATTTGTACTATTAATGTTACTTTTGATTCCAATCTTTAATGATTCATTTGCCTACTTAGGTGGAATGACACTTGGAAAACACAAGATGGCTCCTTACTTAAGTCCTAAAAAAACTTGAGAAGGTTTAATAATTGGTTTGGTTGTTTCATTAATACTTTGTGTTGTTATCATGGTTATCTTATTTTTAGAGAACGATGCTAAAATGGATAATTACGAATTGCTAGGTTCATTCATTGGTTGGCAGTGATTAACAACCGACACACAAGAACAATTTATTAACAATGTTAATAAATGATGATGAATTGCATCATCGATTGGTATTATCATTTTGCTTTCAATCATCTCAACATTTGGAGATCTTTTATTTAGTTACTTTAAGAGAGTTAATCAAATAAAGGATTATAGTAGTTTGATTCCAGGCCATGGTGGAATTTTAGATCGAATTGATTCATTTGCACTTGTAATTACAACTTATTTTATAATTTCATTGATCGTTTGTCTATGTACAAATCATCTAAATGATAATTCATTCTTATTAACACCATTCAATATTTGCTAATGAAAAAAATTATTATTTTTGGTGCAACAGGTAGTATCGGTACTTCTACAATAGATATTATTCGTAATAACAAAGACTTCCAACTTGTTGGAATTAGTTATTTATCAAATCATCAAAAAGCAAAACAAATTGTTAAAAAATTTAATATAAAGCATGTAATTGTTGGTAATGATTTCAAAGCAATTGATAAATTACTAAAAACAACCAAGCCAGATTTAGTAGTTAACGCTGTTAGTGCTTCTGATGGGTTGATTTTTAGTTATCTAACCATCATCAATAAGATTGATTTAGTTTTAGCTAATAAAGAAACTTTAGTTTGTTGAGGAAACAAGATAAAACAATTAGCTGTTAAAAATAAAGTAAATATTTATCCCGTGGATTCTGAGCACACTGCATTATATTCTTTAATCAAAAACAAAGACAAAACTAAAAAGATTAAAGAATTAATTATTACTGCTTCTGGTGGTATGTTTTATAACTCTGGTTATAAACAACTTAATAACGTTAAATACCAAGATGCAATTAATAATCCAAATTGAAAAATGGGAGAAAAAATTAGTGTTGATTCTTCTACATTATTAAATAAAGCATTTGAAATTGTTGAGGGCTATTGATTATTTCAAACCAAAAAAATTAGAGCGTTGGTTCAACCTCAATCAGCTATACATGCAATGATTGTTTATGATGATAATTCTGTTGATGCTTATATTGCTAAATGTGATATGAAAATCTGTATTAAAAATGCTTTGTATCAATATTCAATCGATGATTCTAAAAATATCAAGCATTATAAAAATATAAATAGAATCAATTACCGATTGTTTCCTATTAAAAATCAATATTTAAAAGGATATGGCTATGGTAAATTAATGTTGAGCAACATTAATACATCACTTCCTGCATTAGTTA
>CADAXN010000009.1:23298-29219 GCA_902791895.1 uncultured Ureaplasma sp. | reverse complement strand
CAGTTGATCGACCATCAAGTTCTGCTTCTAGCAAAAAATCAGCTAAAGCAAAATAGATTGTTTGATTAATACTAATATTCACTAACTAGTTTGAAGATTGAATCGAATTGTAAAAGAATTACTTTTTTTTAATTTAATAATTTATCTGTTCGATTATTCAACTTTTATATATAATATTGACGTTGTATTCCATTAGAGTGTACAACCGTTTTGTCTGGGTTTTTAAACTTAGAATCTTCTAATACCTTATGATAAACGAGTCTGATTTTTCTATAAGGAGTAAATATGTTTGCAATAATTGAAGTTGGCGGCAAACAATATAAAGTTGCTGCAAACGATGAAATTTATGTTGAAAAATTAACTAACAAAGTTGGTGACAAGGTAAAACTTGACAAAGTATTAATGATAGATGATAAAGTTGGAACACCTTACATTGAAGGTGCATATGTTGAATGTGTTGTTGCTAAACAAGGCAAACATCGTAAACTAACTATTATTCACCATATTAGTCAAAAACACCACACTAGAAAATACGGACATCGACAACCATACACTAAATTGATTGTCAAAACTATTAAAGCTTAATAATGATTCAAGTTATTCTTCGTAAAGGTAGCTTAACCCTAACGGGTCACGCTAATAGCAATAAAAAAGGACAAGATTTAGTTTGTTGTGGAGCTAGTACAATCATTTGCACAACAACAAGTTGATTTGAAAAAGATGATATCAATTTCACAGAGGACGAATCAATTCCTTTAATTGAAATTAAATTGAAGAAGAAAACAATCAAAAACAAAGAGTATTTACAATTAGCCTATCAACAATTAGTTTGTTTAGCTAAACATAATAAAAAATATATGAAGTGTAAAACTCTGAAATAACTGCATGAAAGGAAACTATATGAAATTTACAATTAAGAAAATAAATTTACAATTCTTTGCAAGTAAAAAAGGTGTTGGTTCTACTAAGAATGGTAGAGATTCACAACCTAAATTTTTAGGTGCCAAAATCGGTGATGGTCAATTTGCTAAAGCTGGACAAATTATTTATCGTCAAAGAGGTAATCGTATTTATCCAGGTGCAAATGTAGGTCAAGGACGTGATCATACATTGTTTGCTAAGATTGATGGTCAAGTTAAGTATTCAACATTTAAAGACAACAAGAAAAAAGTAGAAGTTATCGCTGCTAAGTAATTAGCATATATCGATTAGAACACAAACAGATACTTAGGTATCTATTCTAAATTGTCGCATTAAGTGCAACACTCTATATGATTAAGGGCTGCACTTTTTGTTTTATTTGTATATAAATAAAAAATATTTCATGGTCAAGCATTTTGAAATTACAAAATACTTACTGACACAACTTTAAAGTATATGTGTCAGCATTATATAAAGTTTAATAAATTACTTCTTAACTAACAATTTTTGAGTTAAGTCTCAAAATGTTCGCCTAATTTAGTTAAATTAACTAATAATTTGGCTTAGATAATGTATCTTATTTTTATTAATGGTGTTTATACATCAATTAAACATAAATTTATTGATATTAATACAAGCGATAAAACCTTGATATACTTATCATAACTTAGCCCTATATTATAGTATAAGTTAGGCAAATTTTACAAGCTTCACTAATATAAAGTATTAGTGATTAACATAAATTTTAGTCAAAAAAGTAAATTTTTTGAGACTTTACTCAAATAATCTAGTTTTTATAACTTGATAATCTTAAGTAAGTTGATGTTTAATTGTTTAATTATTCTCTTCCTAATAATTTAAACATGTTTTTCTTATATGATTCAACACCAGGTTGATCAAATGGATTTAGTTTTAATAAGTATGCACTCATCATTGCTGCATGAGATAATCAAATGAATAAATATCCATAATGATATTCATCACTTTTATTAATGCTAATAACAAAATTATTAACTTTACCAATTTGGCTATGGGCTTCTATTGTTCCTTCGAAAGCTTTCTTAGTGATGAAATCTAATGTTTTGTTATTTAAATATTTAAGACCATCATTATTGTCATTAATTTTCATCTTGATGTCATATTTTGGATTTGAAACAATTAATGTTGTTTCAATGAAATTACGTGTACCTTCTTGTAGATATTGACCTAAAGCATGCAAATCAGTTGTAAATAAACTGTATGCTGGATACATACCACGTTTTGCTTTTCCTTCACTTTCACCAAATAATTGTTGTCATTGACAACCGATCATTGTTAAATATGGATCATAAGTGATGAAATTTTCAATTTGGATTTTTTTAACCATGTGGAAATAATGTCTATAAGCAGCATACAAGTATGCTGAATTATTTCTTAAGTTAGGTGTACTTAAATCAGATATTGCTTGTTTTGCACCTTTTAATAATTTGTTAACATTAATTCCAGCAACAATCATTGGAAAAATACCAACCGGTGTTAGTGTCGAATATCTTCCACCAATGTTGCTTGGAATGGGAAATATTTTATAACCTTTAGCTTCAGCATAGTTGTGTAATGTTCCTTTTTTTGGATCAGTAATTGCTACAATGTATTTTTTAGAATCATTTACACCAACAACATCTTCTAAGTGTTTTCTAAATATTCTAAAACTTACTGCAGGTTCTAATGTTGTTCCAGATTTAGAAATTACAATAATTCCAAATTTTTGATTTCCAAGTTCTGCTAATTTAGAAGCAATAAAGTTAGAGTTAATGTTATGAATGTAGTGCATTTTTATTCTTGTATTATCCCCTAATATCATGTCAATAGCAGCTTTTACCCCAATATATGAACCACCAATACCAATTACTATTACATTTTTTATATTGACATTTATTCATTGATTAGCTTTTTTAATCATGTCATTGATTAATTTTGTTGTTAACAATTCTTCAGGATGTAGTCATCCTGTCATTTCACAACCTATAGCTTTTCCGTTTTTAATTGCATTTGCAATATTAGTAACAGATTTATTGTATTTCTTAATAATGTTTGATTTAGACGCTTTGTGGTCTATAACATAATCTGTGTCAAAATTTAACATAACTTCCCTTAAATATTTCAAAATTATTATATACAAATTTATATATTAGTTATAAAAAATAAATATTAAATAAATTAATGGACGTCTGTTTTAAAAAGTATCATTAATATAATGCAAAAATAATTTTGGAATATAGACTAATAGAAATTAACTATAGATAGTTATTTTTGATTTTGCTAAATGTTTATTTATTAAAATAATCATGTATGTATTTATTTTTAACTTGGAGGAAATATACATGAGAAAATTCTTTGGAGAATTTAAAAAATTTATCACACGTGGTAATGTTATTGATTTAGCTGTTGCTGTTATTATCGCTGGAGCTTTTACAGCGATTGTTACAGCGGTAACTAGTAAAATCTTAACCCCTTGCATTAATGGATTAATTCGTCTATGTAGTGGAGGGAAAGATGTTACTAGTATTTACACATTCCTATTCATAGCTTATAATGCAGACGGAACAATTGATTTAACTAAATCAATTTTCATTGATTGAGGTGCATTTGTAAGTGCAGTAATTGATTTCATATTAATTTCTTTCTTTTTATTTGTAATTGTTAAAGTAATCAATAAGTCAAACGAATTGCTAGGAAAAACTTCAAAGAAAATATTGAGAGGAATTCCCAACTGAGATGAAAGAAAAATGCTTAAAGCTGAAGGAATTAATTTAAAAGATAGAGAAGCTGTTAAACTTTGACTAGATAATAAACACAAGGCTGAAGTAGAAAAAGCAGCACAAGAAAAAGCAATTGCAGAAGCTAATAAACCAGAAAACATTTTAAAAGAAATCCGTGATTTATTAAGAGCACAGCAAAACAAAGAAACTTCTACAAATAGTTCTAAGTAATAATTTGTCAGATTTTGTATAACAATCTTAAAAGTTGTTAATGAAAAAAAGACACAAAAAGTGTCTTTTTGTTTTAAATTATTCAATCTATTAAACAAATCATTTAACAGTAATAATCATAACTACTGTTG
The DNA here is from genome assembly GCA_902791895.1 of uncultured Ureaplasma sp. Classification (GTDB taxonomy): domain Bacteria; phylum Bacillota_I; class Bacilli_A; order Mycoplasmatales; family Mycoplasmoidaceae; genus Malacoplasma_A. Next base: position 25,198 of record CADAXN010000009.1, on the reverse strand, counting down.
GAATGATTGTTAATAATGGTAATAACACAAATTGAACTGTTTTGCAATTAGCATTATAAGTTTCAAATGATCTTTTAATTCGTTTTCCACCATAAAATATTGCACCAACAGCAGTAATAACACCGAAATCAATAAGTGCAGCAAATACAGTATCTGATAAATAGTGAGCAGCACTTTGAACTCTAGCTTCCATTAGTAATACTATAGCGATAAAGCAACCAACATTAATTAAAGCAATTTTTCAATTTTTGTTTAATCCTTTAATTGCATAAACCAAGAATGGTAATACAAAGATGAATGCACCAAATGAAACGTGTCCGCTTGGGAATGAACTAAATGCATTACCTCTTATTACATTATCAGCAAATGGATCAGTACTGATAATTGTATGGACTACACTTGAGTCTCATCCTAAATGTCATCATGGTTTAAATAGTATTTTCTTGCCATCAATTGTTGAATAGTCATATCCTCCAGGATTTAATGAATCATCTAACCAAATTGCTCTAAATCTTTGACGTGCAAATAATCCAGTATATTTAACAATTCCAGTAATTAATTGGCAAAATACAAAGCAGATGAACACAAACATTGCAAATTTAAATAATACTAATTCAGTTTGTGTTTTTAGTTTTCCAAATGCGAAGAATAAAGCGGTGTTGAATCCAATTGATACGAAAGCAAAGATAAAACACATTACATATCATAATGGTCCATAGTAAATATTAAATGCTTTTTCATTTCATCCGCCATTAGTAATAACATTAATAAGGATTGGAAAGAAGTTATATGTTAAATAGAAGAATACTGAGAAGAATCCAATGGATCCGATTAATACTAAGATAGCAATTTGGAATACTTTTCTTCAAGATTTTAAACCTCTAAAATGCATGACATATCTAAATGCTGTTCATGCAAAAATAGGTAATATAACAAAAGGAGCGATGCATCCAATAATTTCATATAGCAATGCATAGTTACTATCTGTTATATATTGACCATCTTTTAAGAATGGTAGAGCTATTGCACGCGAAATATCTCAATCATAGAATGCAGAAATAACGATAAGAACAACAATAATAGCAAAAAAGATTCCTGCTATTAGTAAGAATCTTTTTGTATTTAAGATTTTATATGATCTTTTTTCATTATCATTATGTTCACTTGCTTGCTTAACAAAATTATCAGAGTTAACTTTTTTTAATTTATAGTTAGTATTTTGTATAGTCGTGTTACATAGCATAATTTTAGATATTATACAAAAAGTATAATCTAAAATTATCACTTATTTTCTAATGCATTAAAATAATTGTTCAAAATTGGGTTTATTACTAAGATTGTTGAGCAAAAAATTAAAGATTCAATAGGAACTTTAATACTTTGGACAATAATTCTTGGAATTAAGTAGATTAATAAACCATAACGCATATACATCTCGGGGTATGAACCAGTAATGTATTTTAAATATTCCACAGCTGCTATTGGCCCTAGCAAGAAAGAAAAAGAAATCATAATTATTGATACCAATGTGACGGAATATAAAAATAATAATGATTTGTTTTTATCTTCGCTATTTTCGGAAAAATTTATAAACGTGAAGATTTCAATTGCAATTAAAAAAGCACAAATAAGACCAATACAAATATATTTATAACTGTTAAAATAATCTAGAACATTATCATTAACTCATAATAAGATACCGCATAAGCTTGTTGAAGCAAAAGCAAATAAAACAATTTGTTGAATTAAAATATCATATACAATGTTTTTACTTTTTTGTTTTCTAAATTCATACCAAGATCGAGTTATTCCTGATATCATTCCAATTAACGGTTCTTGAATGGCATACATTCAAAACCAAACAGAGTTAGGCGATATTAAAAATGTAAATGAATCGCAA
>CADAXN010000009.1:0-23291 GCA_902791895.1 uncultured Ureaplasma sp. | reverse complement strand
ATATTAGGAATACTAATATGCACAAAACCTAATATAATTCGCAAAGCAAATAATACCGCTATTATCAACATTAATTTTGTTGATTTAAAAATGCGGTATGGTGCTAACGGAAATAAAAATCATTTAAATCTATTTGCTTTTTTTGTCATGTTTTAATTTTTGATTTTAGAATCAGCTGGTTTATTAGATTCTGAAGAAGAATCATCTTTTGGTTTATCTGGAGTTAGATTAATTGGTTGTTCATTTAATGAAGAATTTTGTTGTTTAGAAACAGCAGCAATTTCTTGAAATAATAATCTCTTGATTGCGTCTTCATCTTGTTTTGGTTTAGTTGTAATTAGAACGATACCAAGGATTAGTGAACAAAGACTTATGCATAATAACAAGCCCTCAATAATCATCATGATTAATACACAGACTTTAGTCAATCCATCATATTTATCGCCATATAGTGATAAGTATTGGAAAATGGTTTTTGCTCCATTACCCATTACTGGTCATATCAAATATACAGCAAAGAAAACTGAAAAAATCATTGAAAATCCCATATATCATGCAATAACAGAATAAACAGCGTTTTCTGATGGTTTTGTATGTCGTTTTCATGCATGGAAGTATACTGCAATATTAATGAAACCAAAATATCCAAAACATAAACTAAAGATTAATAGGAATACTGGAGTTCAAAAGCCAAATTTGATGTCATCACCACTTTGGGTTTGAGCACCGGTTGGTTTATTAGCAACAATAAAGCCAACTATTGTCAAACACAATAGTAAGAAAGCAAAACTAAACATCAAAATTGAATAAATTATTTTTAAAATCTTAATGTGTTTTGGTTTAGATTTGAAAATGTAAACTTCATCACTTTCTATTTTTGCTCTTACACGATCTTGAGCTTCTCTCAAAACATAAGGATTAATTGATTCCATGTTCTGTTCAAACATATTTTGTCAATTTCCGTTTTCAGCAGAATCTGGATTAAAATTATTATTTGGAATATCTCCAATAGGAGATGTAAATTTTAAATCATTAACTTTGTTTGGTTCTTTTATTGCTTCTAAAAGATCAAAATGAAGAATATTTTTAACATAAACTTTTAAGTAGTTGGCATAGTCTAACATTTCTTCTTCAGATTTAATTGATTGTTCATCTTTTAGACTAAGAGTGTTTTTTGGACAAATACTGTTGTATTTATCGACCATTGCATCAACTGTTTTTTTATCAGATTTGTTTTTGATAACAAAATAATTTAAAATCAATAACTCATTCTTGATAATTTTTTGAAAATTATCAGAACTTGATAGAAAGTTAATACACGATTTATTGTCTAGTAGAAAAGATACTTGTTCAATAAGTGATTTTTCTAAATTTGATGATTCTTCATTTTTTAAGCTCATTTTAATTCTCCATAATAAAAGTTTTTAAACTTATGTCACCAATAGCTAGATTATTCTTTATATTATAGTCTAATAATGATAGAGAGTTTAACATATTTTTAATTTTGGAAATAGGTGATTTTGTTAATATTTCTTGGTGCATCAAAATTACATAGGGATTAATTCCTAATATTTTTTGTGCTAAATATGGATTGTTACTGTACCTTATCATGTACATTTTTTGCAGTTTTAAGTCAAATAATTGTGAAGCCATTACTTGAATAATAGTAATCGGTTGAATTTTCTTCTTTAGGAGATTGTCTAATAAGCTTAGAGCTTCAGCTTTTTTATTTAGCAAAATAAAATCAACTAAATCAAAAATAGTATCGTTTGCATTTTGAGCTACTAAGTGATTGATAGTATCATTGGTAAATTCGCAATCAAATGAATAACTTGAAGCTTTTTTGATTTCGTTAATAATTAAGTTTGGATCGTTAGCAAAACAATTAATAAAGTTAGTTTTTGTCGTTTCACAATCAAAATTGATTGGATATGTTTTTAACATATCATCAATTAATTTAAATTTATCTTGGTTAGTAAGCTTTTTAGCTTTGATGAATTCTACCTTTTTGTTATTTGCAACAGTAGGATTAAAAGAAGTCAATGCTCTAGCTCCTACAATGCAGATAATTTCCTTATCAGTATTAAGTAAGTTAGCAATAAAATTACTAGCACCTTTTGTTTTATCAGTTAAAAAATCAGCATGATAAATTAGATAAAGTCCATTTGAACTTTCTTCTTCAAAAAGACTTACCTGATTTATGACATTTAAAATATCTTCAGCATTTTTTGAATATTCAAACCGATACTTAATTTTCTTTTCGTTGATAAATAAATAAGCATAAGTTTTCGCAACTTCATATATGCTTCCATAAATAATTTTCATGATGATTATTTGATTATTTGATTAATCAGTTAAGTAGCGCATTTACTTGACTATGTGGAGTTGGTGTGAAGTTATTGTTTAAGATAATAACATAACTTCCTAATGGAATTGTAACAATAGTAAACACAAAACCAGCAATTAAACTTATTCAAAGGAAATAATGGAATTGTCTTGAACGATAGGTGTTGTTAATTCCAACTAATACAGTTATCAACAAGTAAACTAGTGGAAGGACAACCACAGCAATAGCTAATCCACTGAATGTTTTTGAAGCTAAAGCAACTGCTTTAAAGCTATCTAGGTTTCAATAACCTTGACTTGCAGCATTGGCATGATCTAAACAAATAACTGTAAGAAAAGTAATTGAGATTGAAAGAATTATCGCAATTATTGATGCAGCAAGAATTCAAATTATATGCATACTACGATCATTTCTTAATCAAGTATCAATCTTAATTGCAAAATTGTTTGTACCTGGTTTATAAGCATGTCTTTGTTTTCTTTTAGTTCTGCTGAACTTAGCAAAGTCTACTTTTTTATCTTCTTCTCTAAGACTACCTAATTTATTTGAATCTTCATCGATGACAATTTCATCATCAATTTGTTTAATAGGGTTTTCGTTAGGATTAAATGAATTTTCAAAGCTTCCTAGATTCTTGTTAATATTCAATGATTCGTTGTGAACAGATTCATTGTTAACTTTAATTTCTAAGACATTTTCTTTTTTAGGTTCAGTTGAAGGCGTTGGTTGAGTAGCAGGTTTAACCTCTTCTGCTTTAGCAACCTTTTCTTCTTCAACCTTTTTAATCTTTAAATTTTCTTGTTTATTATCGTTCATAAATATATTACTTATTATTCATTTTACTTAATAAATTCTCAATTTTTAAATTATTATCAATTGCTTCATCTCTATGAAATATTACTTGTGGTGCTTTATAAAGATTTGATTTTTTAGCAATCGCTGTGCGAAATACACCTTTTGCATAGTTAAGACGCTTAACTTGTTCCTCAACTTTGCTACGGTCTCAGCAATCAACATACACATCAAGATATGCTCCGTCGCCACTTAGTTTTACATAAGTAAAAGCTACATGTTTAAGTTTTTCATCATTGATTTCTGTCTTTAAAGCATTGTCTAAAATGTTTAACATTAAAGATTCAAGTTGTTGATGTTTGTATTTACTTTTTCCATCACTTGCCATAAATTATTTTTTTTCAATGATTTTATAACTTTGAATGACATCACCAACTTGGATATCATTTTGGTTTTCTAATGTAATACCACATTCTTTTCCAGCAGGACATTTGATAATGTCATCTTTTTGGTGACGCATTGATCTAATTTTTGTTTTATAAACTACAACACCATCACGAATTAAACGTACATTGTCATTACGATTAATTTCACCTGAAGTTACGATACAACCTCCAATCACACCAATTTTAGTATGTCTTCACAATTCTTTAACTTCAGCTTCACCGGTTTCTTCTTCAACAAAAACTGGGTCTAATTTACCTTTCATGATGTTTTCAATTTCTTCAGCTAGATGATATATTACATCGAAGAAATAAATTTGAACTTGTTGATTTTGAGCAAAATCTTTAATAGTTTTGATTGGTTTAACATTGAAACCAATGATGATTCCACCACTTGCTTTAGCAAGTTCAATATCAGATTTTGTAATTCCACCTGTAGCTGCACGAAGAACTACAAGTGAAACTCCATGAACATTTGTTTTATTTAAAACATTTTTGATAGCTTCTAATGATCCATGAACATCAGTTTTTAAAATAACAATTAACTTTTTGTTATTAGTTTTTTCATCTTTTGACAAAATTTCATGTTCAGCATTTTTTTGTTGAATTTGATATAAACGGATTTTTTCAGCAATGTCTTTAATATCTCTTTCATTGTTGCTAATTGCAAAATGATCACCAGCTAAAGGGACAACGTTTAATCCAGTAACTTTAACTGGTTGTGATGGTTTAGCTACTTTAACTTCGTTATTGTTTTCATCAAACATTGCACGAATTCTTCCATAGCAGCTTCCAGCAATAATCATATCACCTTTAACAATGCTACCATTTTTAACAATGATTGTAGCTACTGGACCTAGTCCTTTGTCAAGACTTGATTCAATTACAACTCCTAATCCTAAACGATTTGGATTAGCTTTAAGTTCTTGCAATTCGCTTGTAGCAATAATTGCTTCTAGCAAACAATCAACATTTTGACCTGTTAAAGCACTACCTTTAATAGCGATAGTCTCACCACCTCATTCTTCACAAGTTAAGTTTTTTTCTGAAAGTTGAGTAAGAACTAGATCAACATTTATATTTGGTTTATCACATTTGTTAATAAAAACAATGATAGGAACATTAGCTGCTCTTGCATGATCAATTGCTTCAATTGTTTGTGGTTTAATGCCATCATCAGCAGCAACAACTAAAACTACAATGTCTGTTACATTTGCTCCACGAGCACGCATTTCGGTAAATGCGGCATGTCCAGGAGTATCAATAAAAGTAATTTTATTGTTTTTATAATCAATTTGGTAAGCTCCAATTGATTGTGTAATTCCACCAGCTTCACCTTTTGCGACATGTGATTTACGAATAAAGTCAAGCAAAGTTGTTTTACCGTGATCAACATGTCCCATAACTGTAACAATTGGTGGACGTGGTTGTAATTGACTTTCATCGTCTTTAACATTTAAATTTGTTAAAATGTTTGATTCATCAATTTCAACTCTTTTTTCAAAGTCATAATTGTATTCTAAACATAATTCACCAATTTCATTTTCATCTAAAATGGTATTTATGTTCTTCATTTTTCCTTTTAGGAAAAAGTATTTAATAATATCTGATGAGGATTTATTTAATTTAGCAGCAATTTGTTCAATTGTTAATGGACGAGAAAAGATAAAAACACCATTTTTGATTCCAGTATCAACTTTTTTAAATTGCGCTTTTAAATCAATTGACTGTCTTGTATCTTTTTGCTTTTTGAATTTTCATTTATTTTTATTCATGAATTCTCACCTCCTTTAAATTTACAAAGAAAATAGATTATCTATTTTTCTTCGCAATCGTAGTCCTCATTTAAATCATATTCTTCTTGTTCTCTATTTTCGTTTTCTTGTGAAAGTTCATCAAGAATTGATTCAGTATCAAGATTCTTGAATTGTTCAAGAATTGATTCAGATTTAACTTTGTTAGTTTCATCAGCAACTTGTACTTTTGTTTTACGGCTTTTTCTTGCTGTCTTTTTCTTAGCAGGTTTATCAATCTCTAATTCAATATCAGCATTAGACTTGTTTTGTTGTCTTGCTTGTTCACTAGCCTTTAATTGTTCAATAAGACTTGGTTTTTTGTTTTCAGCTGATGTTGAATTTTTAACAGCAGGAGTTTTAGTTTCTTCAACTGATTCATTAATTTCTTCAGTATCATCTTGATAACTGAAATTATCAATTTTGTCTAATAACGAAATAGTTGAACTAATGTTTGTGTTTTTTGCAAATGGTTTAATTTTAGGAGCAGATTTAGGAGCTGAATCAACAGGAGCTTCAACATTAATTTTTTCTATTTTAGTTACCATAGATTCACGTGAAACTTTTTCAATAGTTTCTTTGCTTGGAGTGTTGTATGAATCCATACTGTAATCAGTTTCTCATTTATTCTTTTCAAAGACACGATCAAATCTTCTTTGTCTCATTGATTTAACTTCTAAATGGTTGTATTGAAAGTCTTCATATCTTGCTTCTTCAGCAGTTTTTACATCAACATCAGCTTTAAGTAGTTTAGCTACTAATTGGATGTTTTGTCCCCTCTTGCCAATTAGCAGCGCTAATTGGTCAGCTGGAGAAACAATTACCAATTGTTTTTTAAGTTCATCAGTTTCAGGGGCTACAATTTTATAACCTTTGATTGTAGCTGGAGAACATACATCAACAAGGTATGATTCAAAGTTATCAGAGTATTCAATAACTTCTATTCTTTCACCATTGATTGCATTGCTTACAGCTTGGATTCTTGCTCCGCGAGATCCAATAACACTACCACATGGTTCAACACCAGGTTGGTGAGAAATCAAAGCAACCTTTGATTTGAAGCCTGGAACTCTAGCAATATCCACAATTTCAATAATCTTTTCTTGAATTTCAGGAACTTCAAGTGTTAAAAGATGTTTAACTAATCTTTCATCTGCACGTGATAAGATAATTGGTCAACCTGCAGATTGTTGTTTAACCTCTTTAACTAAGAAATTGTATTTCTTTCCAGGAAGTAATTTTTCGCCTGGAATTCCATCACGAGAAGACATGAAACCGTATTGACCATTTTCAAGATTAACAAAAATACCATGATCATCTTTTTCAACTTCAGCAAATACAATTTCACCAACACGATCTTTTCATTCATTGTAAATTTCGTTATTTGCTTGAACAGTAATGCTTTGTTTGAATATTTGCATTATATGGTCAACAATCTTTTTAGGCAAGTTTGCTAATTGTAAAGGTTGTCTTAAGATATCACCTATTTTAACTTCTTGTGGTTGCTTAATGTTCTCATAATATGCTTTAGCATCTTCTAAAGAAATTTCACAATAGTCATTTAATTCTTCAGAATCTTCTACTACAGTATATTCGCGATAAACATCAAGCATTGCATCGTCGATGTTAATATTAACACCAATAATTTCCTCTGGATATTCTTTTACGTATGCTTTAGTAATTGCTTCTTTTAAAGCATCTGTTACTGCATCTCGAGGAATTTTTTTCTCATCAGCAATTAATTTAATGGCTGAGATTAATTGTTCATCTATATGATTCATTTTTACTCCTATTAAAATATAAGGACAACACCCGAGAAGGTGATGCCCTTTGTACTAATAATACAATTATAAATTAAAAAATAAGATTAATTCAACATTACATGAGCAATATTTGGAATCAATCTTATCAAATAGAAAACTTAATATCAATTAATGAGCTCTTCTTTTACTGTTATATCTAGCAGCATTCTTTTGTTTTTCTTTTGTTTTTAGACCTGGACGTAAATAATATTCATGGCTACGAGCTATACGTCTAGTATCAGCCATGATACGTGTGAATTTCTTCATCGCATCATTTAAATTATCATCTTTTACTATTACTTTTGCCATATGTTATTCACCTCCCTTCTCTAATTTAGCGAACAATTTGCATTATACTATACTTTTTTAATTGTGTCAATGTTTGTATACTTTAAATGCAAACTAATAGCAATTTCTTTGTTTGTTAAGCAATTGCGGTAAGTCATAATTGCATTTTTATATTTTTCGTTAGTTGCAATTATATTGTGAATGTCTTTTTCTTTTGCAATTTCTAAGAAATTTTTTGCATTTAAATTACTAATAATTTGTGATGAAGATAATGGGTAAATATCATGAATATTTTCCATATCAATGTGATTAATATCACTAATTAAAACACTTGGATTTTCAACAGAAGTTGGTTTAACTTCTGTACTGCTTATAAAACCTGTTTCAGAAGCAAGATTTATAAATACTCCACCCTTAGGCATTGATTCAATCATTTCTTTAGTAATACGCATTGGAGTTTTAGCAGTTGGTAATTGGTTAGTTGTAATCAAAATATCAGTATCTAAAACTTCTTGTTTAATATTGTCATAACTTGCTTCTTTAACTTCGAATTTTGAACCATATGCATGACATAATTTATTTAACAATTTATCATTCTTAGTTTCCTCAGCTAAAGTGTAATCAGTTTCTAAATAAACAACGTCACAACCATTTGCTAAAGCAGCTTTAGCTGCATAGTATCCAGCATAAGAATAATTTAGGATAACAACTTTAGTTCTTGTTTCATTACATTCTGCTATATGACCAATGAATTTTCCTTTACCATTAGCAAAGCTTGCTAATGCATTAGCCGCTAAAATCATTGAATATTCACCTTTAATTTGTTCCATTGGTAAAAAATATTCATAAACATTATTTGTGTTAATTGTTTCAATAGCTAAAGAAGTGATACCCCTACGAAGGACATTTAGTAAATTTTTTGGATAATTTACCAAATACATAAAACCCCAAAGTAATTGGTTTGGAGTTAAACACTTTAAAATCATTTTGTTTTCGGGAAAATCAATGAAAGAAACAATATTAATATCTTTCATTATTTCTTCATTAATTTTTTCTACAATTTTTGCTCCAGCATTTACATAGTCTTCGTTTCTAAAACCGCAACATTTACCAGCATCAGATAAAACAACTATTTCAATTTTATTCTCAGTTAATTTTTTAACATCACTTGGTATTAAAGATACTCTTTTTGACTTCTTATTTGATACAACTAAAATTTTCATATTGCACTAATTATATATAAAATAAGTATAAATAAAGAAATGGGAATCGTATTTTCATTTTAAAAACCAAAAATTTGTTATCAATGGAGTAAAAATGACAAACTCAAAATCAAAAATATCAATTAACTGTTTGCGAGCATTATCTTTAGATCAAATTGCTAATGTGTGTCCTAAAGTTCCTAATTTCTTTAATCGTGATCGTTTTATTATAAGTGCTGGACATGCAAGTTCACTAGTTTATGCAACAATGGTATGTGCAGGATATAAAAACCTAACAACTAACGATTTGAAAGATTTTAGAAAGATTAATTCTAAAACGCCTGGACATCCTGAACCACATTTATTACCAGGAATTGAAATTTCTTCTGGACCACTAGGTCAAGGCATAGCAGCAGCAGTTGGAATGGCAATTGCTGAAAGAAAACATGCAACAATGTTTAATGTTTTTGGAAATTTAATTGACCATTACACATACTGCTTTCATGGTGATGGTTGTTTAGAAGAAGGTGTAGCTTACGAAGCTATTAACTTGGCAGGTAATTTAAGATTAAACAAGTTAATTTTGCTTTATGATTCAAACAAAATTCAACTAGATGGTAAAGTATCAGATTCAACAAGCATGAAAGTTAAATCATTCTTTGAATCTTGTGGATGAAATCATATTTATGTAAGAAAAGGTAATGACGTTGGTGAAATTAATGCTGCGATTGCAAAAGCTAAAAGGTCATCAAAACCAACTGTAATTGAAATTAATACAATAATTGGTTTTGGTTCTCCAAAAGCTGGAAGCAACACATGTCATGGTAGTCCATTTAGTTTACAAGAAGTTCAAAAGATGAAAAACAAATGAGGTTATAAAAATAGACCTTTTGAAATTCCAACAATTGTAAAGGAAGATTTTACTGAGATAATCCTAAAAAGAGGAAATAAATTATTAAATGATTTCTATAAAGAACTAGGAGTAGTTGAATTCAAAGATAGAAAGCTTTACAACCAATATATCAAAACTATTAGCAATGAAGTTGATGTCAACTTAGATTGATTCAAGAATATTAAGTTTAAAGAGTCTAATTCAACTAGGGAAATTGTAGGTGAGTTAGTAAATGTTTTGGTTAAAAACATTCCTACATTAATGGTTGGATCTGCTGATGTAAGTTCTTCAACAAAAATTGGTGCTAATGCTATGGTTCCATTTAATTCGTCAAATTACAGTGGTCAAAGAATTAACTATGGTGTTAGAGAATTTGCAATGGCATCAATAGTTAATGGTATGACAGCTCATGGTGGAATTAAAGCTATTGGTTCGACATTCTTGAGTTTCTTCGACTATAACAAAGCTGCTATAAGATTAGCAGCTATTGGACAAATTCCATCAATTAATGTTTATAGCCATGATAGTATCACAGTTGGAGAGGATGGACCTACGCATCAACCAGTTGAACAAATTGCATCATTAAGATTAATCCCAAATCATTATTTATTCCGTCCATGTAACTTGTATGAAAGTTTATATGCATTAAAATTTGCATTGGATTCTAAAACAGCACCAGTTACTATTGCAACTTCTCGTAGTGCATTTAAGCAATATCAAACTAAGAGTTATGAGGATGTTTCTAAAGGTGCATATGTAATATCAAATACACCTAACAAATCATACCGTTTAACTTTAATTGCTACTGGTAGTGAAGTTGAAACTGCAATTAGAGTTCAAGAACTTTTGGCAAGAAAAGGAATTTCTGCAAGGGTTGTGTCAGCTCCTTGCTTAGAATTATTTGATAAACAAAATCCAAATTATATTTGCGAAACTTTGGGCAATAAACCAATTATAAGTATTGAATATGGTGTAACTGCAAGTTGATACAAATATGCTGATTTAGCAATTGGTATTGATGACTTTGGTCGTAGCGGTAATGCAAAAGATATAATAAAATATTATAAGTTAACACCTGAAGATATTGTTGCAAAAATTTGTAGAGCTTTAGATGTTAAAAAACAGTGAAAAAAGTAAAAAAAATCAAAAAAGGAGAAATAGTATGTTAGACATAATTTTATATGCTGCACAAAGTGCAAATGAAGCTAGTGGATTAAGTACAGGTGCTTGAATTGGAATTCTTGTTGCTGTGCTAGTTGTTGGTTTAGTTATTGGCGCAATAATTGGCTTCAAAGTTTCTAATAAAATTACAAAGAAAAAACTTGAAGAAAATCCACCTATTACGGAAGAACAAATTCGTGCAATGTACGCTCAAATGGGTAGAAAACCAAGCGAACAACAAGTACGTCAAATCATGAATAACTTTAAACGTAAAGTTAAAGATGATAACAAATAATAATGGCTAAATTTATTAAATCAGCATACAATGATGCTGATTGAATTAATGATCAAACCACTGAAATCGCCTTTATTGGTCGTAGTAATGTTGGCAAGTCATCATTAATTAATGCTTTAGCAAACCAAAAAATTGCAATTACATCTAAAACTCCAGGACGCACTCAGTTGGCTAATTTTTATGATTTTGGTAAATACCGAATCATCGATTTGCCAGGATATGGTTATGCTAAAACTAATAAAGCCAAAAAAGTTGATCTTATCAAAGTTATTGATAACATATTTGTCAACCGTATAAATGTATTTGCTTTTTTTCAAATATGTGATGCTAATGTCATCACAGAAGAAGATGTTAACATGCATAAATATTTAGCAAAGAAATTTGCTAATTGTTTTGTTGTGCTAAACAAAGTTGATAAGAATAATTACAAACTATATATATCAAAATTAGATCAAATAGCTAAATACTTAAATATCGACAAAGAAAATATCATTTTGGTTAGTGCTAAAACTAAGCAAAATATTGGTCTGTTAAAGCAAAAAATTGAAAAACTTTTAAAATTTTAGTAAATTTTTTCATTTTTATTTATGTATGAGTAATAAACAAAAATTACAAATTTTATCGATTATAATCCTTTCTTTGTTCGCACTTTTGTTAATCATAATCTTTGTCACAAAGATTGAAATTATTAAGTCAAACTTAATCGTTAGTGACGGAACTAGTCAAACACTTTTTGTAAATAGAGGTATTCACAATTATTTACAAAAACAAGAAGAAACTAAAACCTATATGGTTAAGAATATCAATGATAATATTAGCTACAAATGTTTTTTAGTTTTTAATGCAACTATTGACAATAATTACAGTTATTACTGCAATCTAGCAGATGGGACGCTATTGACTTCAGGAATATATCAAACAAACTTCGATTACGGCGAAGTAACTATGTATGAGTATTTTATGTATTTTAACTAATATATAATATTCTCATGCTTAAATATGAGATAACAAAATGATATAGATCAAAGAAGATAACAAAGACTTTAATCTCTTTGATGGATTTATCTGTTAAACAAGTTAGCAAAGATTTGAAGATTAAAGAATCTTTATATTTTGATGTTATCGTTGTTGATGACCAACAAATGCAAAAAATTAACAAACAATTTAGAAAAAAAGATAAATCAACAGATGTTATCACATTTGCTTTAAGAGATGCTAGTTCATCAGTTAATACGCCTTTATTAGGTGAAATATATTTAGCACCAGATTATATTCAAAAAGTTTCAAAGAAATCATTCAATGAAGAATTTATTTTAGCTTTCATTCATGGAATCTTGCACCTTTTAGGTTATGATCATGATGATAAAAAGAAAGAAGAAGTAATGTTTAGTTTGCAAAACAAAATATTACAAAAAGTTTGTAAATAGTATGAGCAAAATGTACGGAACAGTAGTTATTACTGGTAAACCTAATGTTGGTAAATCAACATTAATTAATCAAATTGCTAAAAAAGAAGTAGCAATTATTTCACAAAAACCTCAAACAACAAGAAACCAAATAAATTATGTTTATGCTACAGAGGAAAAAGAAATTGCTTTTGTAGACACTCCTGGTTTTCATTTTTCAAGAAATAAATTAGATAACTATTTAAATTCACAAATTAAGAATGCCTATAAATATGCGAACATTGCGCTATTGTTAATTGATTTAACTAGAGAAATCAACGATGAAGACTTAGAAGTTATCAAAATGGTAAGAAGTTTTAACATTGATAATGTTATTTTAGTTTTCAATAAGATTGATGCTTGTGAAAAGCAGACTATTGATGAATATAAACAAAAAGTACAAGAATTAATTAAAGTTAATGATGTTATTGAAATCAGCGCTTTAAAAAACATTAATACTGATATCTTAATAGATACTATTAGTAAATATTTAACTAATAATCCAATAATTTTAAAAGAAACTGATTCTGATAATTTCATTATTAGCGAAATTATTCGTGAACAAATCATCAAAAATTTTTATCAGGAAATACCATACGCTACTTGTGTATGCATCAAGAAAAAGAATTATGATAAGACAACTAATGTTTTTGAAGTATATGCTGATATTGTTACTGAAAAAGAATCACAGAAACCAATCATCATTGGTCGTGGTGGAAGAATGATTAAAAGAATTGGTACAGATGCAAGACACAAACTTCACGAATATTACGATTGCAAGATTGTTTTAAATCTTTTTGTAGTAGTTAAAAATGATTGGAGAAACAATCCATCTGTATTGAAAGACGGCGGATACATTTAATGTCTGAATCTATTATTAAAGGTTATGTAGTTAATCGTATTGATTACCAGCAAAATGACGAGATAATTACCATCTTAGATGAAAATGGTAATAGGATACCGGTCATTTCTTTAGGCAGTAGAAAAATTACATCTAAAAATGGAAGAAATCTATTTTTAGGTAATTATTGTGAGTTTGAAATCTTTATGGCAAGAGTCGCTAATAAAGTGAGTCGTTTAAAAAAATGTAATGCTATTGTACAAGCTGATTGAAGAATAGCAAATATTGAGTCGTTTAATTTGTTATGTGAGTGTGTTTGTAAGACAAATAGTAATGGTGAAATTAATTTTATTTTTTGAAAAAAGATGCTGGATTTGATTTTAAGCAATCAGTATTCTATTAAACAATTAGATTTGATTATTATGCAAAAATTTTGTTTATTAAATGGAATTAGTCTTGAAGTTAATAAATGTGTTGTTTGCGGTTCAAGAATATTAAAAACACTTAATTTTAACAAACATGGAATGATTTGCAATGTTCATTTTAATCCAAGAAGTGAAAAAGCTTATTCACTAGAAGAAAACAAATTGTTCTATTATTTGTTTAATAATGAATATAAAAAAACTAGCATGTATGCTGCTAGTTTTGATTTTGCTATCAAATTACTTAAAGAGTATATTGATAATAATTTAGGAATCAAGTTTGATACTTTATTCAAATATTAATTATTCTTTGACTTCTGCTTTAGGTTTTTCTTCTTTAGTTTCTGTTTTAGACTTCTTATTGTTAATTTCTAATAACTTGTCCATGATCTTATCATTTAACATATAAGTTTTTAGACTGTTTACAATTGAAGTATTCTTTTTTAAATCTTCAACATTAAGTTTGTACATGTTTGCAGTTTGTTGGATTTCACGTTCGACATCAGCATTAGTTACTTTGATATCAAGCAATTTCATTAATGTGTCCATACCTAATGTAAATTTAATGTTAGCAATAGCGCTTTCTCGTAATTTTTGAGTAAATTCATCCATAGATTTGTAGCCCATATCTTTAATAGCGTCTTCAAGTTTTTTATTGAATTGATTTTTAGCGCGAGTCTCAAAATCTTGTTTCATGGAATTCATTTGCGTCTTAATTAAATAATCAGGAATGTAATCCATTTTGATGTTTTTAATAATTCAGTCATTTACAGTTTTAATCAAATCTTGTTTAGCATCCGCACCTTTAACACGAATGATTTCTTTTTTAATATATTCTCTTAATTCAGCTTCATTTGTTACATTTGGAAAGTTAAATTTTGATAAGTATTCTTTATCAATAGTTGGTGGAGTAATAAAATTAATTTCTTTGATGAATAAATTGAATTTTGCTTTCTTATTGCTATATTCTTCCATTGGATAATCTTTAGGGAAAGTAACTTCAATTGTCTTCTTTTCGTTTTTTTTCATTCCAATCATTTGATCTTCAAAACCAGGAATAAATAATCCAGAACCAATTTCTAATTCATAGTTTTCAGCTTTTCCACCTTTAATTGGTTTACCATCAACATAACCATCAAAGTTAAATTTAACCATGTCACCTTTTGCAATTGTTTCGTCTTTTTTAGGCGATAGCATATAATCATTCTTAAGTAAGTTTTTTAATTCAAAAGCAATTTCCTTTTCACTTGCTGTTGGTTCTTTGTAGTCTAATTTTATTTTGTCATAATCTTTTAATTCAATTTTTGGTTGTTTTTCAAATTCGAACGTTAAGATTAATTTATTACCATCAACTTCTTTAAGATCAACTTTTAAAGATCCAGGAATAATTTCAGGATATTTGTGAGATTCCTTATAAATAAAATTGTTAGCTAAATTGTTTACAAACTTATCTAAAGAAGAATTTATCACTTGACCTAAAGAAATAGTTTCATCAATTATTTTTTGTGGAACATGACCTTTTCTAAATCCATGAAGTGATAGGTTTTTAGCTAATCTTTTTTTAGTATTTGCTAATTGTTTTTTTCATTCTTCATGATTAGCTTCGATTGTGTACACAATCTTGTTATTCTCTTTTTTTGTATCAATAATTTTCATAATTTTCTAATGTATATATTCTATATTATTTAATAGTGTTATTAACCAATTTATTTATCTTATTGATTGCTTCTTCAATATTAGTTGATTTTAATCAACCCATTATTTGTTTGATTTTATCTGTTGACAGATCTCATCATTTTAGTTTTTCAAGTTGTTTAATTGTTTGCTTATTGAAACGGTATTTGATAATTTTGCAAGGATTACCAGCTGCAATAGCATAACTCGGTATATCTTTCGAAACAACGCTATTGTAGCCAATAATTGCACCATTGCCAATTTTTACGCCAGGTAAAATACTTGACCCCTGACCAATTCAAACATCATTGCCAATAATAATGTCACCTTTTAATTTAAATGTTTTATCATTTGGTCTTGATTCATTTCAATCATCAAAGATATAAAATGGATAGGTTGAAATACAATTCATTTCATGGTTAACGCCATTTAATAGGAATCTTACATCCTTTCCTATTTGGCAATATTTACCAATGACCAGTTTGTCCTCTATCCAATCGTAATTCCCCATGATATTGTTTTTAAAACTCGATTGACTTACATAAGTAAAATCACCAATACTAACCTTTTTATTATTGTTGATGTTTTTTAAATAAATGACATCATAATGGTTTTTTACAGGGTGAATAACATTAGGATTGGGTTTTAATTTGTTCATCTCCGCAATCTTCTCCTTTAATTTTGTTTGTTATAAGCAAATTTTTGAGCGGAGTTTTTAAAGTACAACTCTAAAATGTTTTTGGAAAAATATCAGTCATCTTTTAATGAATGCTTGATCAAACTTAACAATTCATAACCAAATTTATCAATTGTTTTAAAATACAAGTAAAAATTATTGTTTTTGTTTACAAAAACATCTTCTCTAACTTGTTTTAAATTAAAACAATATTTATTAATAAAATCAGTTCATGAACATATAAAATGATACATACTAATGTTTTCTGATTTTACTTTTAGTTGTCTAACAATTAAATACTCACACATACTAAATACTATACAATTTTACAAAATTGTATAGAATATTTTTAAAAATTTCTAAAAATTTCATATTTATTAGTAGGGAGGTAATGGCAATTAATTTTAATTTATTAACTTATAAATATAAAATAGACATGATATATATATCATGAAAGAGTTAAAACAAGAAATTATTGTAAATCATCTTAAAAACTATGGATTTGTATATCCGTGTAGTGAAATTTATGGTGGTATTGCCAATGGATGAGATTATGGTCCATTAGGTGTTTTGTTAAAGCAAAACATCAAAAGTTTATGATGAAAAGAGTATGTAACAACACAAAGCAATGCTGTTGGTTTAGATAGTAGTATTATTTTAAACCCAACAGTTTGAAAAGCAAGTGGTCATTTATCAAATTTTACAGATCCACTTGTTGATTGCAAAAAATGTCATAATCGTTTTAGAGCAGATAAACTAATTGAAAGTGCAACTGGAATTTCTGTTGCAGAGAATGCAACTTTTGAAGAAATCGAAAAGATTATTGCTGATAATCATATTAAGTGTCCAGTATGTGGTGGAGAAGATTGAACTAATGTTCGAAATTTTAATTTAATGTTTAAAACATACCAAGGAGTTTTAACGGATAAAAGTAATGAAACATACCTAAGACCAGAAACAGCTCAAGGTATCTTTGTTAACTTTATGAATGTTCAAAGAACAAGTAGAATGAAATTACCATTTGCTATTTGTCAGATTGGTAAGGCATTCAGAAATGAAATTACTCCAGGCAACTTCATTTTTAGAACTAGAGAGTTTGAACAAATGGAATGTGAATATTTCACATACCCTGATAAAGCTGCCGATTTATTTAATGAACAACTTGACAAAATTCAAAACTTTGTTAAAAACATTATTCATTTAAACCCAAAAAACTATCGTTTAAAAGAACATGATAAAAATGATTTATCTCACTATTCTTCTAGAACAGTAGATGTTGAATATAAATATCCGCATGGTTTTAGCGAATTATGAGGAATTGCAAATCGTCGTGATTTTGATTTAAGTAGTCATGCTAATTATTCAAAAGCGAATATTTGATATTTAGATGAGAAGACAAACAAAAAAATTATTCCACACGTTGTTGAACCATCTGTTGGTGTAGAACGTTTATTCTATGCAATTTGTTGTGATGTTTATGAAGAACAAAAACTTGAAAACGATGATTCAAGAGTCATTATGCACTTTGCATATGATTTAGCGCCATATAAAGTTGCAATTCTTCCATTGGTAAATAAATTACAATCCGAAGCTTACAAAGTGTTTAATGACATTATTAAACAAAATATATCTGCAACATTTGATACAAGTGGCTCAATTGGTAAAAGATATCGTCGACAAGATGCTATTGGTACACCATTCTGTATCACAGTTGATTATGATTCAATCAATGATAATTGTGTAACAATTAGAAATCGTGACACAATGAAACAAGAAAGAATTAAGATTTCTGAAATTGTTAAATACTTAAATAGCAACAAAATTTAGACATGTCAAAATATAACAACAATCTTTCTAGTTTAATTGAAGATATCCGCAATAGTACAAATATTGTGGATGTTATATCACACTATATTTCACTTAAGAAGAAAGGCTCAAGTTATTTTGGGTTGTGTCCGTTCCATCCTGACACTCATCCATCACTTTCTATTTCACCTACAAAGAAAATATTTAAATGTTTTGTTTGTGGTACAAAAGGTGATGTATTTAGTTTCGTTTCTAAATATGAGAAGATATCATATTTGCAAGCAGTTAAAAAAGTGGCTGAATTAACAAATTATGATTTAGGTGGTTTTGATTTTTCAACCAATAATCAAAAAGCACTTTCTGCACATGATCAAAGATTAGTTGATGCCAATGTTCGTGCTAATGAATTTTATACTGGAATTCTTTATAATGATGAAAATAAAAACATCTTGGAATATTTAAAAAATCGCGGTTTAAATGATGAATTGATTAAAAAGTTCGGAATTGGTTATGCTGTTAATAATCGATTCCAAATGATTGATTGGTTAACAAATAAAGACCAATTTTTTGGTAATAACTTACCAGCAAATAAAGTTTTTAACTTACAAGAATTATTTGACGCTGGTCTTGCTACTGAATCAAATAATAATCATCCAATTGCTTTCTTAATTGACCGTATAACTTTTCCTATTTATGATGAAAATAACAACCTAGTTGGTTTTAGTGGAAGAGATTGAACAGGAAAACAAGAATCAAAATATTCAAACACCAAAGAAACTAAAATTTTCAAAAAAGGTGAAGTTTTATACAACTTTAATCATGTTAAAACTACAAATAAAGATTTTGTCATTATTTGTGAAGGCTTCATGGATGCAATAGCTTATACACAAGCTGGATATGATAATGTATTAGCTACCATGGGAACAGCTGTGACTACAAGACATATTTCATTATTACAAACACTTGAAAATTTGAAATACGTTATTTTAAGTTTTGATAATGATCAAGCAGGTAGTGATGCTAATATTTCCATTGGAAAACAATTATTTGAAAATGGTTTGAACGTTTCTGTTGTTACATATCAAAATTACAAAAAGAAAGATGCTGATGAAATTTTAAGAACACATGGAAAAGCGGCAGTTGATGATTTAATAAAAAACCGAATGGATTTCTTAACTTACAAAATCATATATGATTTACCATTAAATATGTCCAATGATGAAAAAATCATTCGTGTTGGTAATCTTTTGAAATATTTATCTGAATATGACGATACATTATTGTATGATATGCATCTTGATTTGATTTCACAAAGGACAAAGCTTGCTAAAGATAGTTTAAAACTTAAGTTAAATGAGTTTATTGAAGACAATAAAAACGCAAGTTCTGGTGGAGTAAATTTCACAAAAAATAAACCAATTGTTAATAAACAAACTAAATCTACTACTCATCAAAAATCAGAAATACAATTTTTATATCAACAAATTCAAGCTTGTATTTCACAAATACTAATTATCATTTTATCCAATCCGAAATTATTTGATTTTTTCTCTAAACGAGTAAATATTTCAAAAACAATTGCATCACCTGAACAAGACAAAATATATCGTTTATACAAAAACATTATCAGTTCTAATCCTATTATTTCATCAAATGAATTATTTAATGAATTAACAACAACAATAGAAAGAAAAATCAAAGATAAAAACCTTACTAAAGAAGATATAGACGTTTATAAGAATGCTATTAAGTTATTAACAACTTATATGTACGATGTTGAAGAAAATCAAAATGTAAACTATGAACGTGAAATTGATTCTTTGATTTATAATTTCACAATCAAATCTTATCAGTTTTTAATTCAAGATAAAATTAACAAGATTAAAAAATTAGAACAAGATCAAACTGAATCAAAACCAATTGATGTTGTTAAACTTAGTGAATTAACAAAACAATTAAGTGAACTTAAAAATAATTTTAAGAAATTCAGACAAAAGTAATATGCGTTTATTAGGTATAGATTTTGGCACAAAAAACATTGGTGTTGCTATTAGTGATGATAATATGAAAATAGCTTCACCATGATTGACTATTACTTATCCTAAAAATAATTATCTTTATGTAATTAATCATTTACGAAAGCAACTTGTAGATTATCAAATTGCAAAAATTGTTCTAGGCTATCCTATTAATTTAAATGGGACAATTTCTAAGACTGCTGAAATGGTTTTAAAATTTAAAAAACTCTTAGAAGATAATCTAAAGATCGAAGTTGTTTTATATGATGAAAGATTTTCAACACAAAATACAACGGAAATGTTGAAAGAATTTGCAGAATTGAAAAACAGCCAAATTAAAAAAATAAAAGATAAACTATCGGCTCAATATATTTTGCAGCAATATATTGATTTAGAAGTTAATAAATAGAGTTATGGATTTACAAACATTAAAAACAATATGTATTGAAAATCATATACCTATTATCAGAGATAAAACTCTTGATTTAATTAATCATATTATTGATGATAATGGATTTACTTCCATTCTAGAAGTTGGAACAGCATATGGTTATAGTGCTTTTGCTTTTAGTTTAAATCCACATATCAAAAACATTACAACAATAGAAAAAAACACTGATAATTATTCTTTAGCTTGTGAATATCTAAAAGATATTAAAAAGATACATATTGTTAATTTGGATGCTATTCTTTTTAAAACTAACGAGAAATTTGATCTTATTTTTATTGATGGTGCAAAATCGCATCAAGAAATAATGTTTGAGCATTGTCAAAAATTTTTGAATAATAATGGCATTATTGTTGTAGACAATATATTTTTAAAGAAATTCAATAATCGAAAAGAATTAACAAGAAACCAAAAACGTTTACTATCAAAAGTAAAGAAGTTTGAGACTTGATTAGTTTCTAGACAATGTTGAAATGTTAAAATTATTAAAATCGATGATGGAGTAGCAATATGCAAAAAGAAATAAAAACACCAAAATTATTAATCACAGCAAATAACTTTGATAATTTTAAAACTTTGTGTGAAAACACACAAGTTAATGGAATTATTATTGGAATAAAAACTGTTACAAACAAGGCTAATTACAAATACAGTCTTGAGGAACTGTCAGATTTAATTAATATTTCTAACCACACAAACAAAGAAATTTATATAAACATTGATGATCATATTCATGAAACTGAATTAGAAAATTTAACCAACATTCTTTCTTATCTTCATAAATTAAAAATCAAAAATATTATTTTCAATGACTATGCTATTGCACAAATCGATTTTGAAAATAATTATCAGTTTAATTTGATTTATAATTCTCAAACTTTAGTTACTAATTATGGTCAATTAGAATTTTATAGCAAGAACAATATTAATAATGTCTTTTTACCAAATGAACTCACAAGATATGAACTTGTTGATTTTGGTAAAAATAAAAATAATGTAAAGTTATTTAAGCAAATTTCAGGTTATCAATTTATGATGGAATCACGATGACACTTAATAAGCACATTTGCGAAAATGAATAATATCAAAGATGACTTAACGAATCGAAAATTGATGTTAAAAGAAAAAAAACGTGATTATTCATCTAATATTCTTGAAAATGAAAAAGGTACATGTATTTACACTGGATATAATTTATCACTAATTAATTATATTGACATATTGATAGATTTGAATATTGACTATTTCGTTATTGATAATTTCATGCATGACGATGTATGAACAATTAAAACTGCAAACATTTATCTTAAAGCAATAGCATTAATTAAAGAAGGAAAATATAATGCTTCTAAACAAAAGTTATTAGAAGAAGAAAAAGATATTAATAAACCTATTGAACTTTCACCAGGATTCTTTAATGGCAAAGTAGAAGATTTAAAATATGTTCCATTAAATGTCAAAGGAGAAGCAAATGAATAATAAAACAGAATTACTTTCTCCGGCTGGAGATAATTTTAAAGCAAAGATTGCTTTAGAATATGGAGCTGATGCTATCTATTTTGGTGGAAAACAATACTCATTAAGAGCAAGAGCTAGTAATTTTGATTTTGATGATATCAAATCAACAATTCAATTAGCACATAAAATGAATAAAAAAGTGTATATTGTAACTAACATTCTTTGTCACAATGTTCATTTGAAAAATGCCAAAAATTTTTTTAATGAAGTTTTAAAGTATAAACCAGATGGATTTATTTGTGCTGATCCTTACATTGTTGAATTAATAAGAAAACTTGACAAAAGTGTTGAAATTCATATTTCAACACAACAATCGATTACAAATTCAAAAGCTGCCTTATTTTGAAAAAGAAATAATGCAAGTCGAATTGTTTTAGCTCGTGAAGTTGAGTATGAAAATTTAAAACCTTTAGTTAACAATGTAGCTAAAGATATTGATATTGAGTATTTTATCCATGGTGCAGTTTGTATTGGCTATTCTGGAAGATGCATGTTAAGCAATAACTATTGCTTGCGTGATGCAAATATTGGTGGTTGTGCTCAATCTTGTAGATGAGAGTATAAACTATATGACGAAGTCAAAGATTATGCAAATAACTTTAGCATGTCTGCAAAAGATATGAGCCAAATTCCAAATCTTGAAAAGATTTTAATGCTTCCAATAAAATCTTTAAAGATTGAAGGAAGAATGAAAACAGAACATTATATAGCTACAGTCGTTAAAGCATATCGCGAAGCTATTGATGAATTTTATTCAACTAATCAGATAGCTGATATTGATTATTATCTTAAAGAAGTTGAAAATGTTGCTAATCGTGAAACCAATACTGCATGATTTGGTGGTTTACCAAATGAAAAGTTTATGATTGATAGTTCAGTTCAAAAACGTGTTTATCAAAACTATGCTTTTATAGTTAATAAAAAGTTATCAGCAAATAAGTTTGAAATTATAAGCAAAAACTGCTTTATAAAAGATAGTGAATTTGAAGCTATTGGCAAAAATCATAAAAAAATTAGTTTCAAAATCAAAACCATTTATGACAAAGATAATAATAGTATTGACATTGTTAATCAACCAATGCAAACTTTAATCATTGTGACAGATCAAGATTTAAATTTAGATATTAACGACATTTGTCGTATCAAATTTATTTAAACTTGTATTATAAATTTTGTGCATTATAAATGTTAAATTTTGTAATCTAAGTTGTGAAAGTATAAAAATAATATATAATTTTAATGTGTTTTAACACGGATGCTTACCCAAGTCTGGTTGAAGGGATCGGTCTTGAAAACCGAAAGGTATCGAAAGGTACGCAGGGGTTCGAATCCCTTAGCATCCGCCATATTGCGGAGTAGAGCAGCCTGGTAGCTCGTCAGTCTCATAATCTGAAGGACGTTGGTTCAAATCCAACCTCCGCAACCAAT